>JAGUXE010000200.1 GCA_020061995.1 Ignavibacteriales bacterium
AACCGATTGTGCCCATATTTCTCCAAATTAGGGCACCCGCGAACCGATTGTGCCTTAAATTATTTGTTTTAGACTGCAAGCTATTGAAGTCTATTTTGTATTTATTTTCTTAAAGAACTATCTGTTCCGGGTTTACCACAAACCGCTGTCGAGAAGTGGTTCTCTACAGCCTTGGAATTGTTACAAACGGTTGAGGATATTTACTTAATTAAATCGCTAATTGTAGTTGTAGTTGTTCGTTTCCTTTTCTCTCTTTCAACCCATGATTGTGAAGTATAAAACCGCCCGTATCAAAATTACAAACGAGGGCTTCAACTACCGTCCTTCTGTTCTCTATATTGCCACCATTATGATAGAAATGGTCTTTTGTAACGACGTTGAATTTACCCCAAAACTTTTCTATCATTTCATTCTTTCTCCAGTCGTTATGATGCCAAGTTGAAAGAATAAATTTTGCTTTTGTTTCACTCAATAAATTAAATAAAAGTTCTTCGTCTTGTTCTTTCCACCCGTTATAATAATCAACGTGTCTTCCATAATATGGTGGGTCGCAATAAATAATATCTTTTTCTGTCGCTAAAGGAATTATGTCAGCAAATGATTTATTGTAAAAAGTCCAGTTTGGCTCTTCTTGAATTATTTGTGATACAGCTGAAACTTGATTTGTTATTTTAGTCACGTATGCTTGTGCAAATCTGTCTGGTTTTTTGCAAAATGGAATATTCCAATTTCCTTTGCTACCAAAACGCATCATTCCATTAAAGCCAGCTCTTGAAAGAAAAATAAAGTCATAAGGAGAAAATTCACCAGAATTAAAACGTGAGCGAACTTTTAAATAGTGCTCATAACCATCATTATCCGCTTTACTTAATATCTCGCCTTCTTGTTCAAGGTAATATTTCATCAAATGAGCAGTGATTTCCTTTGATTGAACACCTTTATAGAAATTTATTATATGGGGATTAGTATCGTTTAGAATTGCTTTTTTGTAACCCGAATTAAAAGCAACAACGCCTGTCCCAAGAAATGGCTCTATCCATTTACCGTGAACTTTTGGGGCAAGTTCCATAATCCAAGGAACGAGCTTGGTTTTTATGCCTTGACTTTTTATGGGTGGTACGATTACTCTCATTTTATTTTCTTATTAGAAGTTTTTGAAACGATTTTATCCCATAAGTCGATTCTTCCTTTGAACTCTAAATAGTCTTTAAGCGTTGTGATTTTTGTCGTTTTACCATCTTTTAACATTATGGCAGAACCGTGATTTATCCAATATTCATCAAACCATTCTTCACCTAATTGACTAAAAATGCCATTTCCACTTTTTAAGTCTGCAATATCTACAATTGAACCAATATTTGCAGTATTTCCAGAACCTTGTTTATCGCTTGCGATTTTCCACTTTTCAGAAGCGAAGAAATCGAAGTCCTTAATAACTGATGTGATGGATTTTAATTCTTTTACGGTCGTAACTTCTCTTTCTCCAACTTTCTTATTTGGGGTTTCATATTCTTCTTGAAGTTCTTGAACTTGAAAAATTTCAGTTTCAGCAAGGTCATCAGTTACATCTGTTCTTGTGTAAATTACACCCAAACAAAAATGACCAGAATATTGATTATATGGGAATTGAATGTTTTTATCTTTGTCTCTTTCTTTGAAATAACCACCATGACTACCCAAAGTAAAACCAGCAGTTTTCTCGTTTCGTCTAAAAGTAGTTTTTATATCAAGAGCAAATTTAACTTCATCATTTTTTTTACTCACAAAAGTTAAGTCAGGATACCAATTTTGTTTCTCAGCAAGAATGATTTTATAATCTATACTCTCTGCGAATTGTAAAATTTGAGGGAAAATATGAATTTCAAGAATCTTTGAGACTATCTTGGTGTCTGACGAAATAGTATAAATATTTTTGTATACGTCTATAAACCCCTTGATAGACCAGTCTCCATTATCAGTAGAAACGTATTTTTCAAGCCTGTTGGCAAAATTGTCAAGTTCTTTTTTGAACTCCAATTTATACTTGTTTTTATCTTTTAAATCCATATTGCAAAGTTACATTTTTTTGTTAGTTAGTCATTCTTATTTATTCAATTTCTCGGTCTGTTGATAATTTCTCGTACGTCTTCAAACATTGGTGATTACATCTGCATATTCGCAAACCTGCGTATATCAAGATTCGCTGTAATATTTTTACTTTCCCCAAGCCGCTGTCGAGAAGTGGTTCTCGACAGCCTTGAAAATTCATAATCATTAAAACTACTTATTTGCTTTCGTCCAGCTATCCTTCAAAGTTACAGTACGATTAAATACAATCTTTTTTTCTCTTGAATATTTCGTATCTATGCAAAAATAACCTGTGCGTTCAAACTGAAATCTCTCTCCCGGTTTAGCATCTTCAACAGAGGGTTCAACTACAGAATCATTAAGTATTTCAAGGGAATTTGGGTTAATTAGGTCTAACCAATTATCCTTGTTACCGGGGTTTTCAGTTACAAATAATCTGTCGTACAATCTAACTTCCGCATTTATACCATAGTCTGCAGAGACCCAATGAATTGTCCCTTTAACTTTTTTTGTACTGGTAGCAGCACCACTTTTAGTCTCTTTATCATAACTACATCTAAGCTCAATAATATCACCGTTTGCATCTTTAATAACTTCTTCACACTTGATAATATATGCATAACGTAACCGGACTTCACCCCCCGGCACTAAACGGAAAAATCCTTTTGGGGGTTCTTCCATAAAATCGGTCTTTTCAATATAGAGTTCTTTCGTAAATTTCAGCTTTCGAGTCCCTGCTGAAATGTCCTCAGGGTTATTTACTGCCTCAAGCTCTTCTTCACCTTCATAATTCGTTAAAACGATTTTAAGAGGTCTCAATACAGCCATTACACGTTTAGCTGATTTATTTAGTTCTTCCCTAATTGCATATTCTAATAATGAAATATCAGTCAAAGCATCACGTTTAGCCACTCCGATTATTTCCGCAAAATTACGAATGGTGTGTGAAGTATAACCTCTTCTTCTATATCCCGAAATAGTTGGCATTCTAGGATCGTCCCAACCATCAACATGTTTTTCATTCACCAACTGTAAAAGTTTTCTTTTACTCATCACTGTATAGCTTAAATTTAATCTTGCAAATTCAATCTGTTGGGGGTGATAGATTTCGAGTGAATCAAGATACCAGTCGTACAAAGGACGATGATTTTCAAATTCAAGTGTGCAAATAGAATGGGTAATTCTTTCCAGTGAATCTTCTAAACCGTGTGCCCAATCATAAGTAGGATAAATACACCATTTATTCCCTTGTCTATGATGCTCTGCGTGAATAATTCTGTACATAATAGGGTCACGCATATTAAAGTTTGGGGAGCCCATATCGATTTTTGCACGCAATGTTTTTGACCCATTTTCAAAATCACCGTTTCGCATTTTTACAAAAAGATTAGTGTTTTCTTCGATTGACCTATTTCGATAAGGACTTTCTTTTCCGGGTTCTGTAAGAGTTCCCCTTGTTGCACGAATCTCATCTGCAGTTAAATCACAAACGTAAGCTTTCCCTTTTCCAATCAGTTCGAGAGCATATTCATACATTTGCTCAAAATAGTCAGATGCATATAAAATTCTATCTTCAAAAACAGCACCAAGCCATTTTACATCTTCAACAATTGAATCGACATATTCTTGTTCTTCTTTTTCGGGATTAGTATCATCAAAACGAAGATTAAATTTTCCGTGAAAGTGTTCGGCAATTCCATAATTCAAGCAAATTGATTTTGCATGTCCGATATGTAGATATCCATTAGGTTCTGGGGGGAACCGAGTATGAACTCTACCATTCCACTTATCTGTTTTAAGATCATCTTCGATAATCTCGTAAATAAAATTCTTAATTTTTACTTTGTCACTATTCGATGTTAAATCTTTATTTTCGTCCATTTTAGTATCTATAAAATTATTTTAAATATCCTGTCTAAATCAAATTATGCAGGCGGATTATAAGTTTCAAGAAACAATTTTTTATCCGCCAAAAGAGAATTCTTAATCTCTTGTACTCTAAAAACTGTCCTATTCAATAACACATAAACATTATCTGAATACAAAATTAATTTTTCAAGATCATTGTCTGAAGGTTTATTTTGAATCGCCTCAAGCATATCCGTGTAGATTGAATTAAGAACTTCGATTTCTTCTTCAAATTTAAATTTTTCACTTAGATTATCTTTGGTTTCCATTTTTCTCACCTATTTTGTTTGAAATATAACTTAAAGATAATAAAAAAGAATGAATCATAAGAGGAGAGAAATTCTTCAATAATTAAATTTCTTTATCACAAGTGGAGCATTTACGTATTTTGATTTCTTTCGATTAAAAAATCCGTAAGTTTGTTTAAACTGATTTGAGAATATTTTATTTGGGAAAGGACTATTTATATGACACTAAAATCAATGTTAGATGAGAGCAGCATAAAATATAGAGAAAAGGCAGCCGTAAGCTTTGTGGATGGTGAACCTATCTCATTTTCCCTTTATAAAAAGCAAGTGGATCAACTTGTAATATTTCTCAAATCACGAGGAGTTGTTCATGGTGATCGAGTTGCAATATTAAGTGAAAATTCCCCGAACTGGGGAATTGCCTATTTCGCAATTACTTCAATGGGAGCTATCGCAGTCCCAATATTAACCGAATTTCATTCGTCTGAAATACATCATATTCTACAACATTGTGAAGCCAAAGCAATTTTTGTTTCCGAAAAATTGTACCCTAAAATAGAAGAACTAAATGCTCCATCCGTTAAGGACTTAATACTTATAGATGATTTTTCGCTTATAGATCCCAACACACCAAAAGATATTCTTAAAAAATTAATAGCTGATGGAAGTAAAGAACTTGAAAAGATTAAAAATCTAGTTCTCAAATTTTCAGGGATAGTTTCAGATGAAGTTAAGGAAGAAGATGTCGCATCAATTATTTATACTTCCGGAACTACAGGACATTCAAAAGGTGTGATGCTTACTCATAAAAACATAATATTCGATGCACTCGCTACACTTAAATTTGTTCGTTTCGGTGTTGAGGATCGTTCCATTTCTTTACTTCCCCTAGCACATGTATATGAATGCACTCTTGGATTAGTAATCCCGATTATGGGAGGGGCAACAGTTTATTATTTACGCAAACCACCAACCGCCGCTGTTTTATTGCCGGCTTTATCTTCAGT
>JAGUXE010000286.1 GCA_020061995.1 Ignavibacteriales bacterium
AAAGGTAACGACTAACCCAATAATTTATAAAATGCCAAATGCGAATACGGCGTCCGCTTGATTGGCTGGTTAGCTGGATTTCTATTTTGGAATATCAATTTAATTAAGCACTACGCCATCAACAAGTTCGTTGTGAAGCAGATTTCTACCTGAAACGCTTAAATTTGACCAGGTTCCGTTTCGCTTCAAGAATCTCAACTCCAAGGTTGCGCTTGAATTGTGTTCACTTATTTTTTCTTTAAATATCTTATAAAGATACTCACGCTCATCCTGGTGAATAAAATCGAACACATTTTTACCTATCATTTCGCTTGGTTGGTACACAAGCATTTTTTCAATTGACGGACTTTCGTATTTGATAAATCCATTTTTATCCAAAACGGTCACAATATCAAGAGCGTTTTCAATGTAGAGACGGTATTTTTGTTCAGCCTGACTTTGAGCCAAAATCTCTTTTCTATATTCTTCAAAACGGGTAATTTGGGAAACTAGATAAATCAAGGCTGGTCCTAAAACCGCTACAATTACTGCGGCATTAATTGTTCCTATATAGAAAAGCTCAATGTTTATATATCCCTACTATAAATAACTTTGTATAAAATTCAAACTAAAAGCTAACGCTTCAGCAAGAATAAAAATATAGAGTACCAACTGCCATTTCTTTATTCTAATGAATTTCGAAAATGCTTTTGAGGATTTTTGAAGAATATATAATTTGTTCATTTTGTTTAAGATTTATAATCTAATCATCGAAGTTTATCTAGAATTTTAAAGAGGAGTTAATGGATTAGTTGAAAAGATTCCGGACGGAAATTGGTGCAAAATTCGAAAAGGATTCAAAATTAGTCCTGATTTGAAAAACTTTTTATCTAAACGAAAGGAAAATTATTAATGAAAAACATTATTAAAATTAAAATATTAATCTTCATCAATAAGTTCTTGAAAATTATCTGATGATATAAATAATTTTGAGCAAATCTCTCCCTTAAATTTGCCTGAATCTTTGCACTGTTTAAAATTGTGCTTTACCGCATTTCTATCTTTAATTTTTGGATCTAGAAAAAAATTTTCCAGTTGTTCGTCACACTCTGTGCAGAATTGGGGCTCAAAATTTTTATTTAATGATTTATCGCTATTGAGAGACTGTTTTTTCATTTATCTGTTAATATTAATATTTGAAAACTAATCAAAAGATCACTCTTCCACTATAATTTTTTTATTTGGTGAGAAGTTCCACATATCCCCCTTTTTAGTGTCATTACCGTTGCCACTATTGCCGGCTGCATAAATTGTAATCTCCGAAACATTGGATGGAGCAGTCAATTTGAAATCAAATATAAGTTTTCCTGAAACCGATTTTTGCGGCTCAATGTGGGTTAGTTCTTTTTTTGACAATTTCAAACCTTTACCTGCAATTAAATTACCTGAAGAAACTGCGATATTAACACCACCATTTACAGAAGGTCCTCCTTCAATACTAACTTTGAAATCAGCAGTAGAGCCGGCTTTCATAGATTCTGGTCCTTGTATCTTAACCACTAACGATTTATTTTGATTGCCATGGCAATCACATCCTTCACCATTTTTTAGTGTAGCTCCGGTCATTCCTTTATTTTTTGCATAGAGAAAAAAACTAACAGCTATAAAAAACAAGAAGATGGTATACAGATTTTTACTTTTGAAGAGTTTCATCGTTAGTCCTAATTTTCTAATTATTATTTCAATAATATCATTTTTCGTATTTGAGTAACCCTTCCGGCCTGAATTTTATAGAAGTAAATCCCACTAGGAATTACTTTATCGTCTATCGAAAAAGTTGAAGAATAAATTCCCGGATTTTTATACTCATCAACTAAGGTGACAATTTCATTTCCAAGCAAATCGTAAACAACTAATGTAACATGTGCTGCATCAACAATTTCCCACTTTATTATCGTAGATGGATTAAAGGGATTCGGAAAGTTTTGATGCAACATAAACTCACTCGGAATAAGGGACTCCCCCACGTCACCTGGATTTTCAGTTTTAAAACCAAAAGTAGTAGACCAAGTAGAAGTACCAAATTCATTAGTTGCACTAATCCGCCAATAATAGAATTTATTCCCAAGAAGATTAGAGAGCTGATATGTTGTATCAGAAATATTTTCATCACTGAATAAAATTGTTTGACTATTAAATGTTAAACTTGAGGAGATTTGAAGGTTATATGAAGTCGCTCCTATAGTACTTCCCCATTTTAATGAAACAGTTAATGGTACATTTGTAGTTGCGTGAGCCGGTACCATAAGAACGGGTTGTACCGGAAATCCAGTTGTAAAACTATTTGCATTCGTGAAATTGCTTATTCCAGCACCATTTTCTGCTCTCGTTCTCCAATAATATGTTGTTTGACCGGATAAATTTGTCAAAACATAAAATGTATCGGTTAAAGTCGTTGCATTCACAATCAAGCTAGAAGAGAATGTAGGGTCTGTAGAAACTTGTAAATGATAATTGCCTGCCCCATTAGTAAATAACCATTTTAGCAAGAGAGTATCTCTCTGATTTAATGCTTGATTGGCAGGAGAAAAAAGAGTTGGAACCGTTGGAACCATTAATTCCAAGACATTACTGATTTCACTCTCATTAGAGTTTTGATCCACTGCTGTAACGACAAAATATTTATAGTCTGAACTCGGGGGAGCGTTTGGAGTAAAATAATTATTCCCTTCAATAGCGAGAATTTTACTAGCATCACTGATATTTGAAGAAGTGATATTGTTTGTATTAAATCTGTAAACAACATACCTCGAAGCTGTATCACCATCAATTGCAGTTGCCGGTTTGTCCCAAACAATTTGCGAAACACCGGATCCGGGTTTTCGTTCTAATCGAACATTAACGGGATTGTTTGGAGGAGTCATTTCTTTCCAACTCATCACAGGAGTTAAAGCAGGGAAACGATAAAAATCATTTAATAACGAATCCAAAAATCCCTTTGGATTCCCGAGTAGAGAAGTTGCATTATAGAATACACTCCCTTGACACTTTGGATTTCCCCGATTAAGTCTTATTTGATTGGGCATTTCACTACTTGAAGTCCAAGCACCAATTCTATACGCGGCTTGCCCGACATAAAGATGTCGATTATTTCGGGCTGCAGAGTCAGCCCACCAAGGCATAAGTTTTCCATAATCTTGACCGCCACCAAAAGGCCAATATAGTTGAGGATTTATGTAATCAATAGCCTTATTCTGAAGCCAATTGATCGCATCACAGTAAATTGTACTGTAATTATCATTTCCAATAATACCAGGAGGAACACCGTTTCTCCAAATACCACGAGGACTAACACCCCATTTAACATTCGGTTTAACTGCTTTAATACTATCATCAATTGCTTTTATCAGAATGTTAACATTATCTCTTCTCCAATCATACAGATTAGTAAAACCGCGCGGATAATTGGCAAATGTGGTTGCATCGTGATTGGTGATACCTTCAACATAGAAATAATCGTCAATATGAATTCCATCAACATTATAACGACGAGTAATATCCATGAATACTTTAATGATGAATTCTCTAACTTGAGGTAAACCTGGATCAAGTATTTTAGTTCCGCTGATTGTCATTACCCAATCAGGATGTTGATTTGTAACATGATTCGCAGAATTACCATAAGTGCTACTTGAATGCTTTGCCCGATAGGGATTCAACCATGCATGCAGTTCCATCCCACGTTTATGAGCTTCTTCTATAGCAAAGGTTAGAGGATCGAAATATGGTTCCGGAGCTCTCCCCTGTTGACCGGTTAGCCAATATGACCAGGGTTCATAAGGGGAATCATATAGCGCATCGCACTCAGGTCTAACTTGAAAAACAACTGCATTTATTTTTGCTGCTTTAAATTGATCAAACTGATTAATCAGCTGTTGTTTTTGAACTGCGACATTTCCAATGCTGGTCGGCCAATCAATATTTAAAACAGTAGCAACCCAAACCCCCCTGAATTCTCTCTTGACAGGGATACTCTGGGAATAAAGTGATTGTATTGCGAAAAATATTAAAGCAATAAAAATAGTTATTCGTTTCATTTAGATTTCTTTCATTAAAAAATTTTACCTGATGCAAGATAGATGAATTGAGGTTTTTTATCAATCAATTTAAATATTAAACTCTTCCCAAATCAAAAATTCATTCATAATTAGTCTACTCATATTTTTGATTGGGAAGAAAGTCTAAACCTAAATCATGATTAAAATATATTAATTAACGATATTATAAAATATCCACATAATTTTAAGATTCAATTCGTTTGATTTCCGAGAATCAATCAGACTATCTTTTTAACTTCGAATAATAATTGAAATCATTCTCGATTTTTACATCCCTACTTTTCCGTTGTGCCATGAATTTCAATTCATCTTCATAAAAGAATTTACTCCCTCCAAAAGCAGGTTCAAGCTGATTCAACCAGGTAGCAGTTTCAGAATATTTGGCGAAGAAAGGTTTTTTTACCCATCCAGGACTTCTGCCTTGAATAAAATTTAATACAAAAACCTTTTCACCATTTAATTCAGTAATACCGTCAACTACAACTTTTCCGGGAGTTGCTGACATTGAGGGTCCTCGAACAGTACGTGCTAATCCTGAAACTTTGGTGTATGCTGTTCTGAAAATCTCAAATGCTTTTGCAATTGGAATTGCAAAATAAGCATGGGCACCGGTATCTCTTTCCATAAACATGTAATATGGAATTATTCCTAATCTTACCTGTTCTTTCCACATTCTTGTCCAAATTGCAGAATCATCATTTATATGTTTTACGAGTGGTGATTGTGAACGAATTGTTGCCCCGGAATTTCTGATTCTTCTTATAGCTTCTTTAACAACGGGAGTCGAAAGTTCAATCCAATGATTAAAGTGAGCCATTATTGCTAAACTCTTCCCTGCCTTAACGACTTTTTCAAAGAGTTGCAAAACCTGATCTGAATCAGAGTCTGTAACAAATCTGTAAGGCCAGTAACCAAGAGATTTGGTACCGATTCTGATAGTATGAATATGTTCAAAACCAGGTTGAAGTAATGGTAAAAGATATTTTGCGAGACGAGATGCGGTCATGATCATAGGATCACCACCGGTTATTAGGACGTTTGTTAATTCTTTGTGGGATTTTATATACTCCTGAAATCTGTTAGATTCATCGGTTGTAAATTTCAGATCGGAATTTCCAATAAACTGAGGCCATCTGAAACAAAATGTACAATAAGCGTGGCATGTTTGACCTTGTGCAGGAAATATTAGACAAGTTTCTTTATATTTATGTTGAATTCCGTTAACGACTTCTCCTTCGTAAATTGGGACATTCGCAGTTAGTTGTCCGCCCGGATGAGGGTTTAATTCTGTTCTAATTTCTGAAATAATACGATTTAATTCCGGGGGTGCGTGATCTGCGTTTAATGCTTTGGACATCTTTTCGTAGAGCGATTCTTCGAGCATTTCTTTTTGAAGAAATGTGAGTTGAAAAATCGGATCATTAGGTATATTATTCCAATCAATCAACTCTTCGATAATATAATTATTAGTTCTGAAAGGGAGAATATGTGATACAACTTTCATTGCATATTTTTGTTCCGAAGACAAATTATCAAGTTGCGGAATTTGATTTATGTCTTTGATACCGTAGAGCTTTATTTTTTTCTTGAGTATCATGATCTGTCTCCTTATCTAATTTACATACTTTTTTTTGAATATAGGGATAATGATTTAAGAATTCAAGAGGAATCCACTTCAACACAATAAAAAAGAAAAATAATCGTAATATTTTTATTAATAATTAAAGTTTTTAACTTGCAGTCCTTCAAATCGAAAAGAGGCGCAATATTGAAAACAAAGTTTTTTGTTTGTTTAGTCATTTTTATGTGTAATATTTCATTTGCACAATCATATTCGTGGAATCAAATAATTCCGGGAAACAGTCTCGGCAATCCGATTGTGGTTGATGCGACTAATAGCGATATAGTTTATTATGGAACAAATGATCGAATTTATAAAAGTTGGAATCGTGGGAACTCCTTTACACAAATAGGATCCACAATTTCCGGTGCAACACGAATCAAAAACATTATTTTAAATCCGAAAGATTCACTCCTCATTTTTGTGGCAATAGAGGGAAGTCCGCAAAGAACAGTCAAAAGTACCGATGGCGGGAACACTTGGAATTTTACCGGGAGTTTTTCATTTTCTTATTTCGGTATTCCAACAACACAAGACCCAAAACATCCTGACACTATATATACTATGAGCGGTAGTCAATTTCTAATGAGTCCTGATTTTGGATCAACTTGGGTAGTAAAATCGACAGTTAGTGGTTTTGGAACTCCTTGTGACATTGAGGTTTTTCCTGACAGCAGTAACATCATTTTAATCGGTGATAACGGTACAGGAATTTTTAGAAGTTCAAATTATGGAGTCACTTGGTTTCAGGTTTTTTCAACCGGTGGTGAGATTCCAACAATAGGTATGCAGAAGAATAGCAGCGGAATAGCGTGGGCAACACGTTGGGGTGGCGGCGGTGGTTTCCTAAAATCAACCGATTATGGAAAGACCTGGCAGTTAATTAATCATTTTAATGGTTTAAATATGTGGGGGGTAGATGTTTCTCCCGATGATTCGAATTTTGTAGTAGTCGGACAATATTCGGGAAATAAAATTTATATTTCTAAGGATTTTGGACAAACATGGATTCCTACTACAATTTCAGGAAGTAACTATGCTGTTTATGTGGTCGATTCATTAACTGTGTTTGCAGCGCAGTCAACCGGATTTTATAAATTGCAAACGCCTACAATTGTAACATCCCGTCCTGTTCGACTCGTTTTTGCAATCGATATAAACAAAGCACTTGATTATCACTCAACAGAAAGAATTGATTCTATTGCAGATGGAGTTTGGTTAAAAGGAAGTCTAAATGCTCTTGGTGCAAATCAAGGTACATGGACTTATTCGGATACATCTAACGGAAGACTTAAAAAATTATATGATAACGGGGAGGGTTCCGATTCGATAGCAGGAGATAATATTTGGTCAACTTCTTTTATAATCCCGTCCGGAACTCCTGTTTCGGCTTTTACATATCGATATGGTATATCTTATCCCGGAATTGAGAATTTGTCTAATCAATTTCCTGATTACTTGAATAATGAAACTTCTCCAAATCTATCACGGACTGAGATTTTTTCTGATCAGGATTCGGTTATCTTTCTGAATAATGATAGATGGACATATTTGGCAATGCCTAAAGCAAATATTAGCCCGGAGTATATTTCGGTAAGTGTAGACAAGGGAGATACAGCTAATTTTTTAGTGAATATTGAAAATCTTCAAGGTAAAGATAATTTAATATTTTCATTGGCTCCTTTTTCTGATTCAATATTAACAGAGACTTACGGCTTGCAATCAAATATTTTTTCTGACTCTACAGACAGAAGTAATAAATATTTTGTATCAACCACAGTTACTTTGACTGAAATTCAACAATACTTTGTGATTCCAAAAACTACAGAAGTTTACTTCTTTGTTTATGAGGGAGATTCAATAAGAGGAGAATATTCAAATATTTTCTCTACAAGAATTACACTTGAGCAAGGTGAAGGATTTATGGGAAGTGGGCCAATCAATGTTCAGCTATCTGAGGGTAAATATTATGTTATCGGTGCAAGTTGGACAAATACTCTTAGTTTTTATCGGGGTGGAACCGTTCCAATCAATACCGGATTTGGAACGTTAGTTTCAGGACAAGTTGCAAGTGCCTCATATCCACCAACTGACATCGCCTATTTTAGAAGTTCTAACCTACCTGTTTATTTACAAAAATTATCGGTTACCACACCAATTAAATGGATTGTTGCTTCGGAAACCCAAGGATTAATTCCTCCGGGAAATTTGAGAAGTATAAATTTTGAAGTTAAAACTGATTCTCTTGAAATTGGACGTAATTTTGCGAATCTCTTAATTGGAACAAATGATACCGCTTTAGTTACAAAGATTATCCCTATTCAAATTAGAGTACGTGAAATAATTCTCTCAGCAGAAACAGAAGTAAATATTAAAGATTATTCACTGTCACAAAACTTTCCAAATCCCTTTAATCCATCTACAAGGATAAGTTATTCTTTAGCAGAAAAGAGCAGCGTTAATATTTCTATCTATAATTCATTAGGCGAAATTGTGGAAAGATTCAATTTTAATGAACAGTTATCCGGAGTTTATAGCTATGATTGGAATGCATCAAAACTTGCTTCCGGTGTTTATATTTTGCAATTGAAGGCATCTTCACTCGAATCAAATAAAGAATTTTTAAGCAATAAGAAGATGCTTCTTCTACATTAATATCTTTAGGGGAATTTATGAAAATAAATATTTTGATATTTGCGATATTTTTAGGATTTATTTCTTATGGTTTTGCAGTATTTAAATTTGGAAAAATTAATAGTACAAAGAAAAATGGTAATGGGTGTGTTTGCCATAACATATCACCATCTGAAAATGTGATTGTCTGGATAGAAGGACCTGATTCGGTTGAAGCCGGTAAAAGTCAGATTTACAAAATGTATATGGTGGGTGGTCCGGCTGTAGCAGGAGGATATAATGTTGCGGTTAGTAAAGGAAATCTGTCATTATCTGATACAAGTTCACTTCTAATTGAAAATGAGATTACACAAAGTTCACCACTCCCCTTTTTGAATGATACGGTTTATTGGTCATTCATTTATACCGCTCCTTTGTTACCCAATTCGACTGATACTATTTATTCAACAGGTTTAAGTGTTAATTTTGACGGCATTCCGAATGAGTTTGATGAATGGGCTTATGGTGATAATTTTGTAGTGAAGATTATTGATACTATCTCAGTCACCTCATCAAAAGATAAAAATATTCCCGGAGGCTTTTCATTAAATCAGAACTATCCAAATCCATTTAATCCAACAACAATTATTACATATTCTGTTGGAAATACCTCAGCTGTTAGGTTGGATATCTTTGATACGAATGGTGAATTAATAGCGAATTTAGAAAATGGAGTAAAACCAAAAGGAAGTTATAATGTTAAATTGAATGGAGCTGGGTTAGCAGGCGGGGTTTACTTATATAGATTAACTGCAATTTCTTCAGATGGTTTAATGAAACAGCAATTCACTCAAACAAAAAAGTTACTTCTAATTAAATAATTTTCACAAAAGCAAAATTAATGTAATTAAAAATCAAAATTGAAGTTGCAAATTTAAAGACAAATTTGATGGAGCATTTTCATCGAGCGAATAATCAATATTCATATTCCAAGAGTTACTTGTTTGTTGATTTTTATTATAAGCCGTAACCAATCTCACGGCATTAATTATACTTGCAATTCGATTAAGTATCATTCCTCCAACAACGAACCTTAGATTATTGTATGATACTTGACTCGAAACCCACATAGTTCTGTAGGCTCTTCTTTCAGAAGTGGTTTCCCACTTCCAATAATGTGAATCAGTATTGTACATCGCTTTAAAATTTCGTTGTGCAGACATCTCTTCATTATATTGATCAATGTCACGATAATCGGCTATCTTAGCGAAGTAATCTTCATCTTTATTTGTTAGATCAACCCCGCCAATACTTTTTGCGTAACTTTGATAACTCTCTTTTTTCCAATCACCATACTTTTCGATTCCAAAATAAGCACCCCACAATACCGCTTCAGTTATCGTTAAATATTGACCGAGGCTGTAATTACCTGCATATAATTCCCCCATCCCGGGGAGCAAAGCCGAATATAATATGGCTAATGCGGGACTTTTCTTTTCGGAATTCAATTGTGCAACATTTGGAGTTGATAAATCTTCAGGTTTCAATGAGGCATTTTTTATTTCCATCCTTAATTCGGAAATACCTTGTGAAAAAGTAACAGAAGAAATAATTAATAGAGCAATAAAAAGATTGGTTAGAAATTTCATAGTTTTTTTATTTTAAATTTATACATTAAACATTAATTGAGTCAACCGAATATTTTTGCCCTATTATCTTCCCTCTTGCAAATGGATCATTTATTTGAGTGAGTAATAGATCAGTAAATTTATTTACATAGTTTTCATCATACTCATGAGTGATCCGAACATAATTAGACGAGAAACCCTTCATAATCCCATTGTCATTACTATTTTCGAAGAGTGCTTCGACTTTTTTATTAAGTAACGATACATAAAATTCATGTCGTTTCTTTTCGCTTAATATCCGAAGCATATTATTTCTCTTTCGTCGAACCTGAACCGGAACTTGACCTTCCATCGTTATTGCTTTTGTATCAGGTCTTTCTGAATAGGTAAAAACATGGAGATAAGAAATCGGGAGTTCTTTTAGGAAATTGTATGTTTCTATAAATTCATCTTCTCCCTCTCCCGGAAATCCAACAATTACATCAACACCAATGCCTGCATCAGGTATTTCAGATTTAACTTTATAAATCAGTTCATTGTAATATTCTTTCGTATATCTGCGCTGCATTAGCTTGAGAATCTTAGCGCTTCCGCTTTGTAACGGGATATGAAAATGCGTTGCGAGTTTATTACTCTCTTTTGTAAGTGCAATTATTTCATCGGTCAATAAATTCGGTTCTATCGAACTGATTCGTAATCGATAATCACCTTCAATATCAATCAACTTTTTCAAAAGATGAAATAAATCTGTATTCAATGCCTTGCCGTAATCACCTACATTTACTCCGGTTAAGACAATTTCTTTGTAACCCTGCTGAAGGATATTTTCAAATTGGATTAATAGTTCATCAGTATTGAGGCTTCTACTGAATCCGCGCGCTAAAGGAATAGTACAAAAAGAACACTTATAATCACATCCATCCTGAATCTTAAAATAAGCTCGAGTTCGACTATCGGCATCAGAGGAAGCAGCCAAACCAAAATGATTTAACTCTTCCGTTGGTGATACATAAATGCATGCTAATTCTTTTTTCTTGAATGTATCAATGTATGAGAAGAGATTAAATTTCTCATTACTTCCTAGAACTAGATCTACTCCTTCAATTTTGCTGATTTCTTCAGGGCGCAGTTGCGCATAACAACCGGTAACAACAATAAATGCTTCAGGATTATTTCGCAAAGCTCTTCTTACAATCTGACGGCATTCTTTTTCAGCATTTTCTGTTACGCTGCAAGTATTAATTACGAATACATCAGCTTTTTCAGAAAATTCAACCACATGAAAACCATTCTGTTTGAATTGCTTGCCAATCGTGGAAGTTTCAGAAAAATTCAGTTTACAACCGAGTGTATGTAATGCGACTTTTTGATTCATTTAAATTATTTTACCATTAAAAATAAAGGCGAGGATAAACCTCGCCTTATTAAATAAGATTTTTGAATTAATCTATTCAGTTTCGCTTTGATTTTTGTCTCTTGATTTGGATTGCAATTCTTCCGGCAATTCAAATATTGAAAAGTCTGATGACTCAACATTTCCGGTATCAGCG
>JAGUXE010000319.1 GCA_020061995.1 Ignavibacteriales bacterium
CAGATGAAGAAGTCGAATTTTTAAAGACGATATTAAATATTGCAGCAACAGCAATAGAAAATGCAATTTTTATTAAAGAACTTAAACTAGTCAACAGAAATCTTGATTCAAGAATTAATAGATTGAATTCATTATTTGAGCTGAGCAAGGAGTTTGGGATAATTAATCAAGAAGTCCGGATTGGAAAACTTCTCCTTTATTCATTACTCGGTCATTTTATGATTTCAAATTATTCAATTATTTTATTAGAGAATAATAAATTAGTAATTCCGGAATCAACAATTGCTAAGGAAAAAATTAGCGCAGTATTATCTCTATACGATTTAACAAAAATAACTCAAGCTGTCAGTTGCAAAGACATTAAAAGAGAGTTTCCGTTAATTTCCGGTTTTGGTTTTGAACTTATTGTTCCAATGTCACTTCAAAGTGCTACAAAGGGCTTAATTCTTCTCGGTAAAAGAATTAATAACTTGGATTATTCAGTAGATGATATAGAATTTGTTTCCTCAGTTGGAAGTTTAGCAATAGTATCACTTGAAAATAAAAAACTATTCAAAGATGCTTTGGAAAAACAAAAGTTGGAAGAGGAACTTGAAATTGCTAAAGATATTCAGAAAAAACTACTTCCTTCAACGTTGCCGACTCTTCATAATTTTGAAATTGCAGCTCTATCAGTATCATCAAAGCAGGTTGGTGGAGATTATTATGATGTGATAAAATTAAATAATCAAGATTATGTAGTAGCGATTGGAGACGTATCGGGAAAAGGTGTTCCGGCTTCATTACTTATGGCAAATCTTCAAGCTTTTTTAAAATCAATATGTAAACAAGGTTTAACTATAGATACTGCCACCGGAGTAATTAATGATTTGATTACAGAGAATACTTCTGATGGAAGATTTATAACCTTCTTTTGGGGAATTCTTAATGATCAGACCAAAAGTTTTAATTATGTGAACGCTGGTCACAATCCTCCATTATTGATAAGAAATAATAAAATTCATCGATTAGAAAAGGGGGGAATAATCCTTGGAGTAATGAAAACTTTTACCCCATATTTACAGGAGGAGATCGCATTAGAATCAGGTGATTTGATAGTCCTTTTTACTGATGGAATTACGGAAGCAAAAAATCTTTCTGATGAGGATTATTCAGATGAACGTTTTGAATCTTTTTTACTTAACTTTTCAAGTGAAAGTTCAAATGAAATAATTAAGCAAATTGAAAATGAAATTTCTGATTTTACCGTTGGGCAACCTCAGTCAGATGATATTACCTTAATTGTAATAAAAGTTAAATAAATGTATAAAGCAATTCTAAATTCTCTTCATAAAACTAGACAGACGATAATATCGATTATAACAATAATAATTTTGATCATCGGTGTTTTCAATATCTACACATCGTATTCAATAAATAAAACTTCAAATGATGAATGCTTGTGGATTCCCCATAAAATTGATAAAGACAGCCTTATACTAGTCTTCGATAAAGTTAAAATAGGTGGCGTGACTTATAATGCAGGTATACGAGATGGTAATAAATTACTTGAGATAAACGGTGAACCACTTATCGGAACAATTCCGGCTCAATTACTTTTAAATAAAATTGCTGAAGGAGATTATGCAACATATAAGGTTGAGAATGATGAAGGAATATTTGAGACAAAAGTACTTATAAAAAAAATGTTCAATATTGGAGATTTTGCTTTTAGCTTACTTGGAGTGATTTGGCTGATTGTAAGTTTTTTCAGTCTTACTGCAAACCCCGATGGGAAAGCACAACGCATGTTTTATTTATTAGGGGTAATTCTCGTAATAAATAAAATAAACCTCTTGTTTCCTCAATATGGATTTTTTAACTATTTTGATTCAAGATACTTACCCGTCGTATTTATTTGGGCTTTTGCATCATTTTTCTTACCGATGGTTTTTTTGCATTTCTTCTTAATCTTCCCGACTCGTTCGGCAGTGATGAATAAAAGATGGTTTCAAATTTCACTCTATCTAGTTCCTGTAATAGTTTATATCCTTTACTATATCTATCTAATTAATAATCCATTTTATACAAAAAGCATTTCTCAAAATCCAGGTATACTTTTTGCGCCGGTAAATGTAATTTTTGTTGTGGCATTTAATACCTCATTACTTATACTTGCATTGAAATATAGGAAACTGACAAAGAACTCCCCTCAGAAAAAATCGGTATTTATTATTCTAAGTTCGTTTGTAATAGGAATGCTCGGAATCATCTATGTGAGTTTTTTTGCTCCGTTAGTAGCTGACATAGTATTTAACACACCCGAACACTACACTCCAATAATATTGATAGTCCTAATTCCGATTGCATTCGGGTATTCAATTTTGAAATACCAATTATTAGATATGAGTGTTGTCGTAAAGAATACGATAGTTTATGGTTTGGCTACATTCACTTTAGCCATTTTGTACTTTTTATCTGTTTATGTTATTGGTCAGAGTATTGGAGAGATTGTGGGGACCGAGTATCAGAACTTTATATCTGCAATTTCATTTCTACTATTTGCACTTATTTTCCAATCAACTAAAGACAGGTTTCAAGAATTACTTACTCGCAAATTTTATCCTGAGCAATTTGCCTATCAAAAAATCCTAATTCAATTAAGTCAAGATTTGAATGGTTCAATTGCATTTTCGCTTGATCAAATTCTCGAAACCATTACTTCGACATTTGTTGATTTACTGAAAGTTCAAAAATTTGGGTTAATTCTGAAAGATCATAGAAGTAATACATTTTCATTGGTTCGAAGCAGAAATATTTCAGACAAATCAAAATTTATACTTAAAGAAGAAACAGAAATATCAACTTTTATATTTGAAAAATTTCGTGCTGGAAAATATAATATTATTGAAGCCACTGAATTGCAAAACGATTTTCCAAACTATTATAATCTCTTTATCGAGGAAGAAATATATACAGCTCTACCGTTAATAGTTAACAATAAAATAATTGGATTAATGATTTTTGGTTTGAAATATTCCGGTTCAAAATTCTCACTGAAAGAATTAGAGTTATTAAGTGCCGTAGCTAATCAAGCTGCAGTTTCAATTGAAAATGCAAGATTGTATCAATCTGAAACTGAAAAATTAAGATTGGATAGAGACCTGGAACTTGCTCGCAAAATTCAAGAAACCCTTGTCCCTAAAGAAATTCCTATTATTGAAAAACTCGACATTAAAGGTAGAATGATACCGGCAATGCAAGTTGGAGGAGATTATTTTGATGTAATAAAAATTTCTGAAAATAGAATTCTTGTTGTAGTTGGTGATGTTTCGGGTAAGGGACTTTCAGCTTCTTTGTATATGACGAAACTTCAGACTTTATTGAATATTTATTCTACGCAATTCGATTCTCCAAAGGAGATTTTATTCGAACTAAACAGACAAATTTATAAAGCTATAGAAAGGCACTGGTTTATCACCCTAACGTTAGCAATTTTTGATCTGGATCAGAACATAGTTGATGTGTGTCGTGCAGGTCATGTTCCATTGTTGGTTTCTCAATCCGGCAATGTAAATTTGTTTCAATCAAAGGGTATCGGGGTTGGTCTGGATAAAGGATCAATTTTTGAGAATACTCTTGAAGAAGAAAAAATAAAGCTTAATAAAGGTGAAGTCTTTTTATTTTATTCTGATGGCATTACAGAGACCGTTAATGCCGCTGAAGAGTTTTTCGGAACAGAGACCTTGATAAACATCTTACGTCTTAATAATCAGAAAAATTCAGAGGAAATTCTTAACAATATTATTTCTGCAACTGTTAATTTCAGAGATGGAATTGATCAATTTGATGATTTAACATGTGTTGTTGTTAAGGTCAAATAATATTTGAACTTTTATAGTCTTTGACTGTAATGATCAACTTACCTCAAGATGTAATCATTATATTTAATAAAAAGTATCATTCTAAATAAACTCCTGAACCGATAAAGTAATTTGTATTTGGTATAGGTTCAACATAGCCGAGTTTTTCTTTTCACCAGTTTCGCCCGGTTTGATCCAATGAAATTCTACATAACCGCCCCCACTTTGGGCCTTGTCGGCTAATTCTCGAAGAACAAATTTGCCTTTTGTATCAGTGTAGTTGTAAAGATTTTGTCCCTGCAAATCTTTTTGGCGAGCGTGCGCAATATTTAGGCAGTTATAATCATAAACATAAAAGTAACCTGAACTATCTGAGTAAAAACTTATAGGGTCAATAGATTTTCGTATAAAATCTATTAGAGATGAATCTGATTGAAATTTCAAAGCAGCTTGACTAATAACAGTTGCATAAGAATGGACATAAGCGACAGCAATTTGTTTGTTCCAAGACAAATTATCGTTTAGCGGAGTTGTAATTGAATCATCGCCAGAACATCCGATAAACCATGACATTAATACAATAAGAATTGATAATTGTTTCATAACGGATTCCACATATTTTACTGTAAAAGTTTCGAAGTGGATATAGAATTAAGGTGACTTTCGAAACCTAAAAAAATGATAATATCTACATTTTAAAAATAAAAAAACCTTAGATAAAAAATCTAAGGTTCTTTTATCGAAAAAAAATAATAATTAGAACTCCAGTTTTTTCTTATACTTTTCTGCGTAATCATAAACAAATGCACTCGCCACAAAAATAGAAGAATAAGTTCCTATCACAATTCCAAAGAAAAGAGTAAAAGCAAAAGATCTTAAAACTTCACCGCCAAAAATCCATAAAACTAAAACAGTTAATAATGTAGTCCCACCGGTTAATATTGTACGGCTCATTGTTTTATTGATACTTTGATTGATTAAATCTTTCAAGTCACCATTCTTATGGAGTTTTAGAGTTTCACGAACACGATCAAATACGATAACTGTATCGTTAATCGAATATCCGATAAGTGTTAAAAATGCAGCCACAATAGTTAGAGATATCTCAAGATTTAAACCTGGGATAACATCATAGAGGAGGGCATACAATCCAAGTGTTATTAAAACATCATGGAAAAGAGCAGCAACAGCACCAAAAGCAAAGATGAACTTAAATCGAAATCCTAAGTAAATAAGAATTACTACTAGAGAGAAAAAGATTGCTAACAAAGCATTTTGTTTTAACTCTTCTCCAACTTTAGGCCCAACTCTATCTTCACGTAACACCTGGAAAGAATTCCCGGAAATTTTTTCCTTTAAATTCTCTTTAATCCAATCTGAAATCCCTACTCTAATAATAATTTCTTTATTATCGACTTCTTCAGAAACTTTTCCGGCTTGAAACCCGGCGAGGAAAAGTTTGTCAGCTAAAACCGAAGCTGTGTCAGCACTTTCAAATACGTAGGTTATAGAACTAATAGTACTATCAGAGATTTTCTTAGAAAGATTTGGATAAATATTGTTTATAGCTTCATCTATAGTAGTTATTACTTTAGGATAAAGCGCTGGTGGAATTTCCTGCAGTTCGGTTCTAATTAAAACTCCTCTTTCATCACCGAATGTCTTAATTTCAAGTTCTCCCAACCCAATATTGGAAAGATTTGATCTAATTTTCCCAATTTCTATCGGATTTTCGAATTGGAGTACAATCTCAGAGCCGCCTTTGAAATCTATACCGAATTCAAGTCCTCTGAAAATTACATTTACTAAACCAACCACAAATATGAGTGACGAAAGTATGTAAAAAAACTTTCGCTTGCTCAGAAAGTCTATATTTAAATTTTCAAATAATCGCATGTAAAATTTTGCTCCTTAAAGCTATTTAATTATCCTAAAGAAATTTTTTGACCTTTAACTACCATGAAATCAAACAATAAACGACCAATGACCAAAGCACTGAATAAGCTCGCAACAATTCCTATCATTAGGGTCAATGCAAAACCTTGTACAGGTCCGCTTCCAAACTGGTATAATATGATACCGGTAAAAAAGGTTGTAATGTTTGAATCGAAAATAGCAGAATATGCTTTAGAGAAACCACCATCAATAGAAGCTTTTGTGGTTTTACCTGTTGCAAGTTCTTCGCGAATACGCTCATAAATAAGTACGTTTGCATCCACTGCCATACCCATTGTTAAGACAATTCCTGCGATACCGGGTAAAGTAAGAGTTGCTCCAAATCCAGCTAACACACCCATGGTAAATAAAATTGTAGATGTCAGAGCTGCTGCAGCAATAGTACCGGCTTTTTGATAATAAATTATCATAAATATTGCAACTAATAGATAACCTACTATTGCAGAATTAAGTCCTTTAGAAATTGAATCTTGACCGAGTGATGGTCCAACAGTTCGTTCCTCAATTATTTCAACCGGAGCAGGTAGGGCACCCGCTTTTAAGACAATTTCTAATAATTTGGCTTCTTCAAGATTAGCCATTCCTTCAATTTGAGATCTTCCTCCGGGAATTTTCCCTCTAATTACAGGTGCAGAGAAAATCACTCCATCAAGCATTATTGCGCATCTCTTATCAATATTTGCTCCGGTGATTCTAGCCCATTCAGTTGCACCTTCTGAATTCATTTCCATACTAACAATAGCAGCAGAAGTATTTGGGTCAATATTTGCCATAGCATCAGTTATCACACCACCCGTAAGTTCAGGGTTTTTATTCACTAAATAAAGAACGAAAATATCTTGTCCTTCTTGGATCCCAATTGGTTTTGCAGAGAAAGCGAACTCAACATTATTTGGAATGACATTTTGAACATCCGGACGATTTAACATTCTTTGTACTTTTGCTTTATCGTCTGCTTTAACATAAGCATCTGCAGATTGTCCTTCGGGATTAATTAACGCAACTGCAAAAAATGGATGTTCTTTAGCAAATTCTTCAGCAGAAAGTTGTTTATCAGCTGTCGTATCAACTTGTTTTGAAGTGTCCGCTGCAAGTGTTGTAGAATCTTTAACAGACAATGAATCAACTTCGTCTAAGTTTTTTCCACCCAAAGTTTCATCAACTTTTTTCATCACATTAATTGTGAATTCAGGATCTTTAAGTAGCCTAAACTCTAAAAGAGCGGTACCTTGCAGAAGTTGACGAGCTTCCTCTTCTTTTGCAATTCCGGGGAGTTCGATAATTACACGACGTTCGCCCTGTTTTTGAATTGATGGTTCAGAAACACCATACTGATCCACACGATTACGAATGATTTCCATCGCTCGAGTAACAGCGTCATCTGTCTGGGTTCTTAAATCAGAGAGAATTTTAGCATCGTCTTCACGAATCGAACCGAAATAGCGGCTCAAACGGATTCCTTTTTCTTCTAATTTACGAGCGAAAATTTCAACAATTGCTTCATCACTTAGAGCAGCTTCTTTAGCAGCACTTTCGAGTACCTGTGTGAAGTCATCATCAGGATTATTGGCAATCTTTTCGAGAAGTTTAACGGTGTTAACTTCCAAAACCACCCGCATACCTCCTTGAAGATCAAGTCCGAGTTTAACTCGTTTTAATCTTGCTTCACGAATTGAGGGATCGGCTAATTTAATGCTATCTTCAATAGATAGAAGAATTTTTTCTAATTGATCTTCCGAAAAGGAAGCATTATTAGTTAAAAATTCTGAGCGTTTTGCCTGGACTATTTTTTGTATATCCTTGGAGTTTTGGTAATCAACATAAGTCGGATATAATAAATAGATACTCAGCGCTATCGCCAAAACAATGAGAATAAATCTGAATCGTAGTTCTTTCATAGAATATCAATTAAGTATGTGTATAAAATATTTAAGATAACAAAGTTAGTCGTTCGAGGTAAAAAAGTCAATAAATTTCAATAATAATCGTTTCTTCATTTTTCAAGCTATTCGTATATTTAGGGGTTAGTAATCCCAGAAACTAAAAAAAGGACATTTTGTGATAAAAATTGGCTCTTTAGAGGAATTCGAGTTTAAATTTTTCGAGACTTCAAAATCATCAGGGTTGCCTGATCGCGAAGAAATCGACGAAATATATAAATGGAATCTTACAGATATTTATTCAGATGACAGTTTTTGGGAGAAAGAGTTTGATTATGTAAAATCGAATATTGCAAGATATGAAACTTTTGAAGGGAAACTTGGAGAAGATTTAAATTCTTTGAAAGAATGTCTATTATTAGATGAAGAGCTCGGCACAAAATTGGAGAGGCTTTATCTTTATTCCATGCTTTCAAAAGATTCCGATCTTCGCAAAGAAAATTATTTGCGAATGGATAATAGAATTAAGTCATTATTTGCAGATGTTTCTGCTGCCAGCTCTTTTATAAAACCTGAATTACTGGAAATGGATGAAGAAATTTTAAGAGGTTTAATCAAAGAGGAAAAGTTTACTCACTACGGACATTTCATCGATGAACTATTAAGAACAAAACTACATACTTTAAATAAGTCTGAAGAAAAACTTTTGGCAATGGGGAGTGAAATTAATTCTATTCCATATGATACATTCTCAATCTTTACAGATGCTGATATGAAATTCCCCACCATCGAAAATGAGAATAAAGAATTGGTTGAGATGTCTCATGGAAGATTTTATGCAGCTCTATATTCGAAAAATAGAGATTACAGAGAAAGAGCACAAAAAGCTTTTTACAAACCATTCAAACAGTATTCAAATACACTAAATGTTTTGTTCAATGGAAATTTAAAGACAAATATTATTACTGCGAAAGCTAAAAAATTTAATTCAGCAATTGAGGCATCATTAAATAAAAATAATATCCCACTATCTGTTTACAATAATTTAATAAAATCCGTTGAAAATAATCTTCAGCCAATGCATCGTTGGGCTGAATTAAAAAGGAAATTACTGAAGGTAGATTTCCTTGCTCCTTATGATTCTTATGTAACAATTTTCGAAAATCATTCTGAAAAAAAATACAGCTATGATGAGGCAGTAAAATTGGTATTCGATTCACTTCAATTAATGGGAGAGGAGTATTTGAAACCACTCAAAACAGCTTTTGACAATAGGTGGATCGATGTTTACGAAACCCAGGCAAAAAGAAGCGGAGCCTATTCCTCAGGAACAACATACGGTGTTCATCCTTATGTATTACTAAATTGGACAGATCTTTTGAATGATGTATTTACGCTCGCTCACGAAATGGGTCATAATATGCATTCATATTTTACAGGGCAAAATCAACCTTACATCTATTCAAACTACTCAATTTTTCTTGCTGAAGTTGCTTCAACTTTTAATGAATCTTTATTGCACGAATATCTCATAAAAAAGTCTTCATCGAAAGAAGAAAAACTCTTTCTGATGGAAAAATATCTTAATAATGTAACAGCTACTTTTTATAGACAAACAATGTTTGCAGAATTTGAAAAGATTGTTTATGAGAAGACGGAAAACGGAATTTCATTATCAACATCTGATTTATGTACTCTTTACAAAGAAATGTATCAAAAATATTGGGGGAGTGCGATGTTGGTTACTGAAGATGAAGAATATACGTGGGCTCGTATCCCTCATTTTTATTATAACTTTTATGTTTTTCAGTATGCAACAGGATTTGCAGCTTCTGAAGCACTAACAACAAAAGTAAAAAATGAAGGAGATGTAGCTGTAAAAAAATATCTGGATTTCCTAAAATCAGGAAGTTCTGATTATTCAATTAACATACTCAAAAATGCAGGGGTAGATATGGAATCCTCCGAACCAATTATTGCCACAGCACAAAAGATGAATCGATTGCTAGACGAGATGGAAAATTTATTACAAAACTAATTAAGGATTAAAATGAAACTTTATTCAAAAACTGAATTAAACAATTATCATCAATCATTAACTTATGATGATATTAGTCTGATTCCGACTCAAATTTCGAGAATTAAATCAAGAACTGAAGCTAATACCATTTCTGAATTTTTAGGCATGAAATTAACTGTACCGGTTTTATCAAGTCCTATGGATACTGTGACAGGGATTGATATGGCAAAGGCTTTAACTCAACTCGGTTGTATAGGTATTTTAAATCGTTTTGATTCTTCATTAGGTGAAGTTGTAAATCAGAATACAAAAGATGGGATTCGTTCCGTTTCAATTGGACTAAATACAGAGTCCGATGTAATAAAAAGATTGGGAGACTTGGGTTTGATTATCTGTATTGATACCGCTAATGCAAGTAATCATGAAGTGCTTAAGAAAACTGAAGAAGTAAAAAAAATAACATCTGCTCCATTAATTGTAGGCAATATTGCACACCATGCAACCATTAAACAATTGGAAGATGCAGGAGCGGATGCCGTGAGAGTGGGAATCGGAAATGGAAGTGTTTGTTCAACATCAATTCAAACAGGAATTGGAATTGGTCAAGTTTCATCTTTGCTAGATAATTTGACCTATAGGAATGAAAATAATTTAAAAATTAGAATTATTGCAGATGGGGGAATAAAGAGTGCGGGGGATGTTGCAAAAGCCATTTCACTCGGTGCGGATGTTGTAATGCTTGGAAGAATGTTAGCCGGAACTCGAGAAACTCCGGGAGATGTAATTAAATATAATGGTCAACTTTGGAAGAAATATCGCGGATCTGCTTCCTTTGGTGTAAAAATGAAGAATGAGTTTATTGAGGGGGAGGAGACCATGGTTGCTTATAAAGGTACTGTGTCGAATGTTATAAATAGTATTTCTGACGGATTAAGAAGTGCTATGAGTTACATGAATTGTGAATCACTTGACGAATTAAGATTGACTGAAACTTTTGCAGTGTTAAGTAATAGCTCCTATTTGGAACGATTACCAAAAATGTAATTTTCAATAAAAATATTTTTGAGGGACTTAATAGGAGACAACAGATTAAGTCCCTTTTTTTATTTTAAAGGTTTGCTATATTTAAACCTATGTACTAATGATTATTCAGGAAAAGCATTGCAGTTCATATAATGAAGCTTTTACTCGGGGTTTCAATTCTAATGAACATTCATAGAGCTTCCACCAATAAATTCACGTATTACCGAATCACCGGGAATAGCTGAATCATCTTCAATTGGTTCTATCCCTTCTAACATTTTACGAACACGTTTTGAACGTATATAAGCATCTTCTCGCAATGGATCGCCTGCATATTTTTTCTCCCACTCTATAAACCCCTGAAGTAACTTGGGACGATAGATTGACAATTCATAAGCCATCGAAGTATTTACAATATAATCGGCAGTATTACTATATGGAAGTATAGTTCTTTTCTCCGATGAACGAACATAATGCCAGTGTAACAAAGTTTGTTCCGGCTGGTAAGCACGATGGACTGAATCTCTTAACATTCTTCTCATTAATCTGATGTCTGTCCATCTTATATATTGACCATCCTCCATTTTCATTTGAAGAAGTGGTTCGAGATAAAGTTTAAATTTTTGTGCTGCCGGAATTTCTTTACTGAATTCGGGATATAGCCCGTGAAGACTATCAATAAGTAAAACTTCATTTTCGTGGAGTTGAAGAGGTGTTCGATTATCAAATCGTTTCCCGGTTTTGAAATCATAATATGGGATGAGGACTTCTTCTCCAGCAGCTATCCTTTTTAAGTGATCATTTATCAAATCAAGATCAAGAGCTTGTGGTGTTTCAAAATCATAATCACCAAATTCATCTTTCGGGTGCATATCTAGGTCGAAGAAATAATGGTCAACAATTAGGGAGACAAACTTCATTCCCATTTTATTCAATCTTTGTTCGAGTTTCATTGTTGTCGTTGTTTTACCTGAAGAAGATGGTCCACTGACCATAACCATTTTAAGCTCCGCTGATCGATCTTTTATTAATTCAGCAGCTGTATCAAGTTGAGTTTCGTATAACGATTCAGATTCATGAACGATATGTGGAAACTCTCCTTTCTTGATTCTAGAGTTTAGTGATTCAACACTATTTAAATTGTTGCTTATTGCCCAATCAAGTGAACGCCAAACTTTCTTCCAAGGTATTAATTCATTAGGTTTAGAAAAATGACGACTATTTTCTCTTCTTCGATTTGCAGCTTCTTCTCGATATATTATAAATTCTTTAGCAACTTTAGCATGTCCATTTTCAATTAAGACCTTTTCAACAATATCTTGAATCTCTTCAACACTCGGTTTATATCCTTCATCGTAGGTTGATTCAAGCATCTGAATCACATCTTTCGCAAGTTCGGAAGCTTTTGCTTTATCTCTTCCCCCGACCGAAACTGCGGCCCGGTATATTACATTTGAAATTCTATCTTCATTAAACGGAACAATTGCCCCACTTCTTTTAACTACATATTTGAACTTACTCATTTATTCTCCAATGATTATAAATAATAAATTGCTACTCAATTCTAACTATTCAGTTGTAAAGTTTATCATAAAATTAAATGTAACAAATCGTTAATAACTAAAGTTGTTTTCACTATTAGATCGCGAATTTTATTAAAACAAATCCACCAATTAATAATACAGTAAACCCTATCGCAAGCCAGTCAAAATATTTATCAATAAAGTTTCTGATTGGCTCACCGAATTTCCAGAGGAGAAATGCAACTAAAAAAAATCTAGCTCCTCTACTTACAATAGATGCAAGAATAAACATTATCAAATTAATATCAAATGCCCCTGAAGCAATGGTAAAAACCTTGTAAGGAATGGGTGTAAATCCTGCAGTAAATATTATCCAAAAATCGTAATTTGTGTATAATTGTTGAATCTTGTAAAATGTAGCTTCTGTAAAACTCGGAATATTATTAAAGAAGAAATGAGCTAATGAAGTAAAACTGTGATCCGGTGTCCACCAAACGAAGTAGCCTATTGAGTAACCGAGTAAAGCACCTAATACAGAACCGGCTGTGCAGTTTGCAGCAAATTTAAACGCTTTAGCTTTAGCTCCCAAAACAAGGGCAATCAGCAGTGCGTCTGGTGGAATAGGAAAAAAAGAAGATTCAGCAAAAGCTATTATAAAAAGAGCAATCGCACCATAAGGTGTTGCTGCCCAATGGAGCATCCAATCATACAATTTTCTAACTAATTTCATATATCCAATTTTTATAAATGTGAACTTCAATAATAAGAAGATATTTAATATGTATGAAATCAATTTACTAATTAAACAATCTGACTACTTTGCTTGAATGATGCTATGTTTAATTGTAATTTTCATCGTAAAAAATCCTATTTTATTAATACGGTGATATTATGACAGATGTTAAACAAGATCGACTACTTTCTTTAGATGTTTTTAGAGGAATAACAATTGCCGGAATGATATTGGTAAACAATCCCGGATCATGGGGACATATCTATCCTCCTCTAGCTCATGCAAAATGGCATGGGTGTACTCCTACTGATCTTATATTTCCATTTTTCCTTTTTATTGTTGGTGTTGCCATAACACTCTCGATGACAAAAAGAAAAGAGAGAGGGGATGATCAGAAAAAATTGTTGCTTCAGATTTTTAAAAGAAGTGTTACTTTATTTCTTTTAGGGCTTATACTTGCCGGATTTCCGTACTTCAATTTAGAGACAATTCGAATTCCGGGTGTTTTGCAGAGAATTGCAGTCGTCTATTTAATTAGCTCAATAATTTTTTTGAAAACTTCCATTAAAACTCAAGCGATAATAGGTTTTTCACTATTACTTCTTTATTGGTTTTTAATGAGTGTAATTCCGGTTCCCGGTGTCGGATACGCAAATCTAGAACCAGCAAAAAATCTTGGTGCTTATTTTGATAATTTACTGCTTGGAGGTCATTTATGGAAAGCAACAAAAGTTTGGGATCCTGAGGGGATCCTTTCAACTATGCCGGCAATTTCATCTGCAATTTCGGGTATAATGTTGGGACATTGGCTGGGAACAAAAAAAGATCATGCGACAAAAGCGGTATGGATGTTTGTGGCTGGAAATTTTTCACTACTTATTGGAATTCTTTGGGATATATGGTTTCCATTAAATAAAAGTTTATGGACAAGTTCTTATGTAGCCTATACATCTGGTTTAGCATTAATATTTTTTGCAATGTGTTATTGGATTGTTGATGTTCAGGGATGGAAATGGTGGACAAAACCATTTATCGTTTATGGGTTAAATGCTATTACTGTTTTTTTCTTATCAGGAATATTTGCCAGAACTTTAACTTTAATTAAGTGGACAGATGAACTTGGGAAAGAAATAACACTACGAGGATATTTATATGATTCATTTTTTGTTCCATACTTCTCTCCCATTAATGCCTCTTTATCGTGGGCAATCGCATTTATTCTTTTTTGGTTAGGTCTAATGTGGATTCTATACGCAAAGAAAATATTTATTAAGGTTTAATGAATATAAACTTTAATAAAATATCATTATGATTTATTCACTTGAATCTGTTGGGTTACATTTTGGGCGGTTGTTCGTACTTCTACTCTTATCAATATTTTCATTCTCTTGTTCTGAAAATGAGAAAACAATTGATTCTAAGTATGAAGCAAAACACTTAGAACGAATCTGGTATAAACAAGCAGCAGTTGATTTGGGTGCAAGAATAAAAATGTACTCGATTGACAGTGGGTTTGCAATATCTTCCGGACGAGGTGAAATTAGTGGGAATTTATATTCTTTACGAAAGGGGAAATGGACTTCGATACATTCCTTTCCATATTCTGATTTCCCGTTACTAACATTGTACGATTCAAATTCAGTTTGGACTATAAACCATCTAACTCATCATGGTGCATACCGCCCAATACTTTCTAGTTTTTCAAACGGTAAAAGATTAGAATTGAGACTCCCAAAAGTTATGTGGGATGAAATTGACTATGCGATGTTTCTCGATATTGACGTATTGCCTGATGGAACAGCCTGGATGGTAGGTCAGCAGGGGAATATTATATATTTCGATGGCAATAATTGGCTGAGTAGCGAAAGTCCTATCGATAAAGACTCTCTACCAAATCTCTTGTCAGGGAATATAAATTCAATTGATATGATTGATGCCAATAATGGTTGGGCTGTAGGGAAAGACGGAATAATACTGCGTTATCAAGAAGGGAAATGGGTCAGAGCCACTTCTCCAACTAGTAAACAATTGCTATCGGTGAAAATGGTTAATCACAACTTAGGATGGATAGTGGGTGATAGAGGGACTATTTTAAAATATGACGGAAATAATTGGAACTCAGTATTACTAGAAACACCAAACCGATTGTTAAGAGTTCTTCCATTAAATGATAAAGAAGTATTTATTGTAGGTGAAAATTCTACTTTTTATCAATTAGTCGATGATATGTGGATGACGGACCCTTTTCTGAAAAATTTTGATGATAATTTTACAGATATAAGCATAATAGTTGATAATAAAGGGGAAAAGCATATATGGCTAATCGGTGGGAAGGGAATTTATACCACTTCTCAAACACTCGAGTTTTCATTTACTGATTTTACTGCACAATCCTCACTCCGTAATGATGGAAGAGCAGGGATCTTTTTCAAAAATAATATTACCTCACCTTCTAATTTATTTGTATTACAAGAGGAGGGGGCATCATTTTTGTATGAGTTGAGTGATCAAAAAACTTTTCAAGAGAATTCATTAAATGCAGGACTCGATAATAATTTTTCAAATATTCAATCGATAGCAGTTGGTGATATTAATAATGATGGGTTTAATGATCTTTTTATAATTAATGATTTTAAAAATTTCAAAGTCTACATTGGAACTGCCAGAAAAACTTATAAAGATTTTACTTTTGAATCCAAATTGTCTTTCCCGGTCTCTGAGCAATATAG
>JAGUXE010000104.1 GCA_020061995.1 Ignavibacteriales bacterium
AAATCCAGGGTCTTCGGTTTTTGGTGTATTTAGATTTTCCAGAATTGTGTAAATCCAATCTTTGCTGAAGGTTCGAAGTGAAGCCATAATAATAAGTGTTGGTTTTCAAACTTTTCAAAATGTAAGTGAAATACATAAACTAAAAGCAATTGATTAAAAATAAAAAGCCCGAACAATCGGGCTTTAATATTTGCGGAAGGGGAGGGATTCGAACCCTCGGTACGCTTTCACGCACACACGCTTTCCAGGCGTGCCAGTTAAGCCACTCCTGCACCCGTCCGAAAATTCTTAAATAGAATATTCAATATAGTTGAATCCCATCTCTATTCAAAAGTCTAGTTGTTATAATTTTTAAACTTCGACTTGCTTGAGTCTATTAATACCTTCTTGAAGAGTTTCTTCAGTTTTAGCAAAGCAAATTCTAACTAATTTATCATTAACAGAGTTACTGTAAAATGGTGATAAAGGAATTACTGCAATCCCAAATTTTTCAACAAGTAATTTTGAAAAGGTGATGTCATCTAAATTCGAAATATTTGAATAATCCAAAAGTTGAAAATATGTTCCGTTGCATGGTTTTGAAATAAATCCGGAGTCTCTAATTCCTTCTCTAAAAAAATCTCTTTTCCCTTCATAAAAGGTAGGCAAATTTTCGAAAACACTTTTGTTATGAAGGAAGTCACCATAAGCATATTGTATTGGTGTATTTACCGCAAATACATTAAACTGATGAACTTTTCTAAATTCTATCATCATTTCTCTCGGGGCAACTACATAGCCAACTTTCCAGCCCGTGGTGTGAAATGTTTTACCGAAAGAAGAGATTACCATCGCCCTCTCTTTTAGCTCAGGAAATGAACTTAATGAGAAGTGACGATTATTGTCAAAAATAATATGTTCGTAGACTTCATCACTTAATACCATGAGATCATAATGCTTAATAATATTTGTTAACTCTTTTATATCATTCTGATTTATAATTGAACCTGTAGGGTTATGTGGGGAATTAATAATAATCATTCTTGTTCTACTTGACAATTTAGACCAAACTTGCTCCCACGGTATTGAAAAATCAGTCTGGTTGAGTTTGATCGGAATGGGAATCCCACCGGACATTTTAATAGAAGGGGAATATGAATCGTAAGCGGGTTCGAATATTATAACTTCATCAAAATTATGAATGAATGAAGTAATTGCGGTAAAAATGGCTTGAGTTGCTCCTGCAGTTATAGTGATTTCATCTTCAACATCATAAAGTGAATTATAACAAAAAGAGATTTTTTCTTGTATAGCTTTCCTGAGACTCGAAACTCCCGACATTGTGGCATATTGATTAAACCCTTTCTTCATATAGAATTGAACTAAGTCTATTAATTCAGGCGGGGGATCAAAGTTCGGAAATCCTTGCGACAAATTTATAGCATTAAATTTGTTTGCAAGGTGTGTCATAGTTGCGAAGATACTTGTTCCTGTATCCGGCAATTTTGATTTCAATTCCATTTAAAGTTCTGCAAATTCTTTCTGAGTTTTTTTAGGGAGGTTTGAAATAATTAAATTGTAGGAATCATCTATCCATTTCATTATCAATTTATTTGGTAATCCTTTATCTACCAGAATTGTATTCCAGTGATGTTTGTTCATGTGATAACCAGGTAATACAGTATCATACTTCCCCCTTAGTTCAATAGCTTCTTCGGGATCGCATTTAACATTAATACTGAAAGGTGGCTCCAAATTCATAATTAAAAAAATCTTGTTCATTACCTTATAAACCGGGGAAGTCTCATCGAAAGGCAAACTTTCGGATGCTCCTTTTTTGGATAGACAGTATAAACGAATTTCTTCTATATCCATTTTACTTAATCATATAAATATTATTGGATTTATCAACATCGGGTATTTTTGGATTGCCCAATTCTATTCGAATGATTTCTTCTTTTATATCAATTTCAAAATTATGTTCAGACTTGCTCTTCCAAATGGCTGCCGTTTCATTATATGATAGGGTGTCAGCTTTAGTATAAACAGTTAATGAAATTGGTACGGGGATATTTCCTATTTTGCTGATTCTAATATTAGTAGTACTTTTTGATTTTGTAACAGATGTGATTGCTAAATCAGGTACTCCATATTCAAAGAACCATGGATTCCAATACCAATTAAGGTTTTCACCTGCTGCTTGATTAAAAGTAAAAAAGAAATCGTACGGAACGGGATGCTTTCCCTTCCAATTATTCATGAATTTATGTAACGTGTAAAAGAACAATGAATCACCCAGAATATCTTTTAAGAAATAGTACGACAGTGCTGGGCGAGTGTAAGCGGCCATTCGGTAAGATCGTCCTCGTAATTGAAATGAGGGGACAATTGGAGGAACTTCTGATTCATTTCCGGCAAAATCGTTGTAGGCTGAAACATTATTGACTAATTGAGATCCCCCATTCAATTCTTGCAATTCAAAAGGAAGCATTACTGCCCACGATTCATCCATCCACGCATAAAGTTTTTCATTGGTTCCCATCATAAAAGGGAAATAAGTATGAGCAATTTCATGAGAGGTTAAACCAACTGTTGCTGCCCTAGAACTTGTTGTTCCATCATTCACCATCATTGGGAATTCCATTCCACCTTCACCATTGTATACCGTCATTGTTGGGTATGGAAATGGATATGCCGGAGATTTATTTTCAAAAAAATCTATAGCTTCTTTTGAGATTGTAGCAACTTCATAAAAATCTTTGGAGTTTTTATTGTACACTGCACTTATGAATACTTTTTTTACTTCAGGGTTATTGGAATTGTAGTTACAAGCATCCCATAAATAGTGATCACTCGTTGCAAATGCAAAATCTGTTACAGAAGTGGCTTTAAACTTCCATACATTAAATTTATTTTCTTCATTAAACGGATTCTTTTTTGCATAATCATTTGTGTTAATAATACTAATGACAGTATCTGAGTTCTTAGCACTGTGATATCTTTTAAGAATATCAGGTTTTAGTAATTCTTGAATATTTTGAATTTCCCCTGTTGCCCAAATACCAATATTATTAGCAGTCTTTATGCTTACTTCATAATTGTTAAAGTCATTGTAAAATTCCTGTTCTCCGGTAAATGGAAGCAAATCCCATCCATTTATGTCATCATAAACAGAAACTTGAGGATACCAATACGCTACAAAAAATGAAGTCGAGTCGTAAGCTCCCATCCTAACACGACTGCGAACAGGTAAAGTAAATTGCCATTCAACATTAATGGTGCACTTTGATGAAGGTGATATCTTTTGTATCGGATTGATTATCAAATTAGTTCCCTGTACAGAATAACTAGTGTCTGAGTTCGTCGTGTAAACTATTCCATTTAAGGAAAGATTTTTTATGACAACTCCGTCGTGTATATCCACTTCATTTAGACCAAAATTTCTAAGTACGCCTTTCTTGTATAAGTTTTGATATAACCGCAACACTATTATGTTTAATGAATCAGGACTGAGATTATGATAGATAATTTCAGCATTACCTAATATTGTCTTGTTCTGATGGATGACTTCGACATCAATTTTGTAATCAGAATAATTCTGCCAATAGTTAATTCCCGGATTTCCATTTAAATCCCGAGTTTTTTTTTCGTAAGCTTTTTTTAAATTAGTTGGCAAAAAAGTTTGTGAAATTACTGGTTGATTAAAAATTAGTAAAAGAATGGAAATGCTAAATATTCTGTTAACACGTAGAAAAAGTTTCAT
>JAGUXE010000372.1 GCA_020061995.1 Ignavibacteriales bacterium
CCTAACTATTTCTTAACTAAATCTTAATCAAAATGAATTTACAATTGATCAAATCATTATTTTTAATTCTATTAATCGGATTTTCGAACATGAATGGACAACAAACGAATCTCTTAAGTGAGATTAAGGATATTATTAACGAAACCAAAACAAAATTTGCTCCGGACAGCAGAGTAGCTATGTTTGTTGTTGAAGCCACTCAAGAAAATGAATCAATAATATTAAATGGGGAGACGAATCTTCGTTCGGCAAAAGAAGAATTACTTTCAAAAGTTAGTCTGAAAGAGAGGAAGATTGTGGACAATATTGAACTATTACCACAAGCAGCACTTGGTGAAAAAACATTTGCAATTGTTAATCTTTCTGTAGTCAATCTGAGAAAAGAACCGAAACATTCAGCAGAGATGGTGACTCAATCGTTGCTCGGTACTCCAGTGAATGTGTTGAAAAAGGCAAAAGATGGATGGTATTTAATCCAAACCCCGGACAGCTATCTCGGATGGGTTGATGATGATGCAATTCAATTAATGAAAAAAAATGAGTATGAAGATTGGTTGCATTCTAAAAAAATTATTGTTAATAAAATTTATGATCATTGTTATTCAACAGAAGATATAAAAGGGCAGATTGTTTCTGATATAGTTCAAGGAAATATTTTAAAAGTTTTGGCTGAAAAAGAAAAATTTTATGAAGTTCAATTCCCCGATAATCGTAACGCATTTGTCGAAAAAGAAAATGCAATGTTTATTAATGACTGGCTTTCATCAATAGAATTAAGCGGTAAATCAATATTGAATCTTGCTCATAAATATATGGGGGTTCCTTATCTGTGGGGTGGAACTTCGGTTAAGGGATTTGATTGCAGCGGCTTCACAAAAACTGTCTACTATATGCATGGAATTGTTCTTCCGCGTGATGCATCACAACAAGTTAATATTGGTGAAGTAGTTGATATTAATAATGGTCTTGATAATCTGATAGCTGGCGACTTACTTTTCTTCGGTACAAAAGGAACAGATTCAACAAAAGAAAGAGTTACTCATGTCGGTATTTACATCTCTGATCTTGATTTTATCCATGAGGGAGGAAGAGTTCAAATAAATAGTTTTGACCCTAAAAAAGATAATTACAGCAAATACAGAACTAATACCTTTTTGCGTGCAAAAAGGATATTATCCTCGGTTGGTAAAAACGGAGTTCAATTAGTTAAGTATTTACAATTTTATAAATAGGTTTATATGTCACATAATAGAAGAGATTTCTTTAAAACATCGGGACTTATTGCCGGTGGTATCGCGTTATCAAGTTTTGATAACAGTATTTTTGCAAATAGTTTTTCAAACAAATCGAAAAGTTCAAAAATGAAGTTAACATTTAGACCATATACATTAGAATTAAGACATGTTTTTACAATAGCAACAAGTTCAAGAACCACAACTCCTGTGGTTTTAACTGAAATTGAATATGAAGGATTTACAGGATATGGTGAAGCTTCAATGCCTCCTTACCTTGGAGAATCACATGAAACAGTCCTCAAATTTTTATCAAAAGTAAACTTAACAAACTTTAATAACCCATTCGAACTCGAAAATATTTTAGCATATGTCGATTCCATTGAAGAAGGAAACAAAGCAGCCAAAGCATCTGTTGATATTGCTCTTCATGACTTAATCGGCAAATTGATGAACCAACCTTTATATAATATTTGGGGTTTTGATAAAACAAAAACACCCGTAACTTCTTTTACAATCGGAATTGATAAACCTGGAGTAGTAGTACAGAAAGTAAAAGAAGCGAAAGAATATAAAATACTTAAAGTAAAACTCGGTAGAGAAACAGATCGGGAGATGGTAGAAACTATTCGGTCAGTAACTGATAAACCATTATGTGTTGACGTAAATCAAGGTTGGAAAGACAAGCATTTTGCACTTGATATGATTCATTGGTTAAAAGAGATGAATACTGAATTTGTTGAACAGCCAATGCCAAAAGAAGATTTAGAAGGTAATGCTTGGCTTACACAAAATAGTCCATTACCAACGATAGGGGATGAAGCTGTTCAGCGTTTGCCCGATGTAATAAAGGCACATGGTATTTACTCAGGGGTCAACATCAAGCTTATGAAAAGTACAGGTTTACGTGAAGCACACAAAATGTTAACGCTCGCCCGGAGTCTCGGAATGAAAGTAATGATTGGCTGCATGACTGAGACATCATGTGCAATTTCAGCTGCTGCACAACTTTCTCCAATGGTTGATTGGGCTGATCTGGATGGTGCTCTACTTATCGGGAACGACATCTTTGATGGAACCAAAATTATTGATGGAAGGGTAGTCCTTAGTGATCTTCCAGGCATAGGTGTGAAAAAGATTTAGTAATCAATCGAAAAGGATAATTAGTGAAAACAATATTTTTATCAATTTTACTGCTATTGACAGCAACAACTTTTTCTCAGAATACAACAAATGTTTTCCCGTATGACTATTCTGAAAAGGTTTTAAAAAATGGATTAAAAGTCATTTTGATTCCGATGGAGAATACTGATATTGTCGCCTATTTCACTGTTGTCAGAACGGGTAGCCGCGACGAGTGGGAAGAAGGGAAGTCCGGTTTTGCCCACTTCTTTGAACATATGATGTTCAGGGGAACAGAGAGATTCCCGGGGAATGTATATGATAGTATTGTAACTACTCTTGGTGCAGATGCAAATGCTTACACAAGTTTAGACCTTACAGTTTATCACATGAAATTTGCGAGTGAAGATTTAGAAACGGTAATGGATATTGAATCTGACCGATTCAGAAATCTGAAATATTCAAAAGAGGAGTTCCAGACTGAATCCGGTGCAATCTTTGGTGAGTATCGGAAGGGAAGAACAAGCCCATGGTCGGTTGCATATGAGGCTATGCAAAATATGGCATTCGATAAACATACATATAAACATACCACAATCGGTTTTGAAAAAGATATAAAAGATATGCCTAATCTTTATGATTATAGTCTCAGCTTTTATAGCCGTTATTATCGACCAGAAAATTGTGTTCTGCTTATTGTAGGTGCTATTGATGTAAACAATACTTTTACTCTTGCAGAAAAATACTATTCAGACTGGCAAAAAGGATATGTCTCACCAAAAATTGAAGATGAACCTGCTCAAAAAGCACCCCGAAAAGAGGAAGTGAACTACGAAGGAAAAACTCTTCCTTTACTGTACATCGGGTATAAAGGGGAAAATTTTGATGTAACAAACAAAAATTATTTAGCAGTTAGAGCTTTTGCAAATATTGCTTTTGGTGAAACAAGCGAACTTTATAAAAAATTAGTTCTTCAAGAGCAAAAAGTACAATATCTAATGGCGAACCTTTCTCCCACACGCGCTCCTTATCTTTTCCAGATTATGTCAATGGTTAAGAATGAAAAAGATATTGATTATGTTATTGAAGAAATTAATAAAACAATTGAGCATTATAAGAAGAACAAAGTCTCAGAAGATATATTCAAAAAGCTTTTAAAGCGTGAAAAATATTCTTTTTTGATGTCGTTAGATAACCCCGCCAATGTTGCGGGCATTCTTCCTCAATATATTACAATTAGCGGGGGAATAAATATTATTAATGAATATTTTTCAATGATGGAAAAAATAACTGTTTCGGATATTCAAAATGCGGTTAACTATTATTTCACTCCTGAAAAAATGAATCAAATAATCCTGAAAGGAGAAAAATAATGAAACGCTATATTTCATTAATTTTATTTGCACTACTTTTATTTTGTAGTAATTTTTCGATGCCTTTCGATAAGGAAAGATTTGTTGGAATAAAAGTAAAATCAGATCCTTCAATTGCTATAAAAATATGGTTTAATGTCGGTTCACAAAATGATCCTGTCGGAAAAGAAGGGCTCGCAAATCTTACAAGTGCACTTTTATCCGAAGGTGGTACAAAAGAAAAAACTTACTCCCAAATTCTTGAAGAACTTTATCCTATTGCGACAAGTTATTATGCAAACTCATCAGTAGAGATGACTATGTTTTCAGGTAGAACTCATACGGATAATATAGAAAGTTATTATAATCTTTATATTGATCAATTATTGAACCCTGCTTTTCGAGAAGAAGATTTTAATCGATTAAAACAAAATCAGATAACCTATCTTGAAACAACTCTTCGTTATTCAAGTGATGAAGAGCTTGGTAAAGCTGTTCTTTATAACCAAATATTTAACGGAACAGGGTACGGACATATAACCGAAGGGACAATTTCAGGATTAAATAATATTACGTTAGAAGATGTGAGGGATTTTTATAAAAAATATTTTAACAAAAATAATTTTGTAATTGGTTTAAGCGGTAATTATTCAGATGAATTGGTCAAGAAACTTTGGACAGACTTAAACAAACTTCCCGATGGTGAATGGATTAAAACAGCAAAACCAATAATCCAAAAAATCGAAGGTTTGAATTATACATTAATCGAAAAAAAGGCAAATGCTTCAGCTATCTCGTTCGGTTTTCCGATAGATATTTTGAGAGGATCGAGAGAATGGTATGCACTTGCCATTGCAAATTCATGGTTAGGTGAACATAGAAATAGCAGTTCTCATTTATATCAGGTTATAAGGGAAGCTCGTGGCTTGAATTATGGGGATTACAGTTATATTGAAAATTTTCCAAATGGCGGACGCTATTCTATGCCTCCTCAAAATGTTGCACGCAAAAGTCAGATTTTTGAGATCTGGATTCGTCCGGTTCCAAATGAAACTAGATTATTTTCATTCCGTGCAGCGATGAGAGAATTAACAAGGCTGGTTGATAACGGATTATCAAAAGATGAATTCGAACTCACAAAAACATTTCTAAAAAAATATGTTTTACACTATGCAAAAAATAGTGCTGAAAAATTAGGTTACGCTATTGATGATAAATTCTATGGACTCAAAAGTAGTCATCTAACCACATTTAGGAAAATGATGGATGAAATTACATTAGATGAAGTGAATAATGCGATTAAAAAACATCTTCAGTATCAAAATATGGAGATTGTTTTCATTACTGAGGGAGCCGATAAGTTGCGAGAAGAAATAATCAATGGAACTCCAAGTCCTATTACATATCCCACATCGAAGCCGGAAACCGTTCTCGAGGAAGATAAGGAGATTATAGTATTTCCGATTTCAACATCGGAAAATAATATCAGGATTAAAAAGGTTGAAGAATTATTCAACAAATAATTCTTTTTTTTAATGTTTGCAATTAATAGTTAAATGGGAATAACTCGATTTAAGTTATTCCCATTTTATTTAAATCTAAATGGAGATCATGTGAAAATTAGACGAGTGTTTTTAATCATTCTGTTGAATGGAACGTCGTTATTTGGGGGTTGTGCCTCATTTCAGGGAGATGATTTATTTATAAGAGTGAACCAGGTTGGTTTTCTTCCAACAGATATTAAAACAGCAATCGTTTTTACTAATAGAGAATTAAAAAAAGATAATTTCAATCTTATTAACAGTAAAACAAAAAAAGAGATTTATAAAGGTGATATTGAGGAAAATAAAGGAAGTTGGGGAAATTATAAAAACCATTATTCAATTGATTTTTCAGAATTCAATACAGCCGGCGAATATCAAATTGAAATAGAGGGGATAAAATCACTCCCATTTACAATTTCAACAGATGTTTATAACGGGATAGTTGATTCGTTACTATTATATTTAAAGATTCAAAGATGTGGACCGACTGTCCCTCTACTGCATGAAATCTGTCACTTATACGATTCCCCAATTGTACAAAATGATAAAGATGCCGGGGTTATAGATGTTACAGGCGGTTGGCATGATGCCGGGGATTATATAAAGTTTTTTTCTACAACTGCTTATACAACATATCTTTTATTATTTAGTTATGAATTTAATCCTGCAAAATTCCAGGCAGATAACGATAAAAGTGGTGCACCGGATATTCTGGAAGAAGCACGTGTAGGGATTGACTGGCTCTTAAGAGCTAATTATGCTGAAGGAAAGTTCATCAATCAAGTTCAAGATATGAGAGATCATGAACAGGGATTCAGGATGCCTGAGAATGATCAATTGAAATTTGATAGACCGGCATTTTCAGGAATCGGTAAGAATCAAATCGGAATGTTTGCTGCAGTTATGTCATTAGCGGCTAAAATTTGGAAAGAAAGATTTAATGATGTGGACTATTCTAATAAATGTCTTTCTGCCGCCGAAAAAATTTATACATATCGTAATCAAGTTCCTGATGTTGATGTTGTCCCTTCAGGAATGTATCAAGATTCAAGATTTTGGGGTAAACTTGCACTGGGGGCGATTGAATTATATAATGTCACCAAGAATCGATCTTATTTAACCGATGCAGTAATATTTGCAGATAGTGCACGATCTGACTATTGGTGGAGTTGGGGAGATATTAATTCTTTAGCTCACTTCAAGCTAGCAAAAATTTATCCCCGTTTTAGAAATTATATACTTAATAATCTGGTAGGATTTAATTCGGTGAAAGCAAATACAATCTTTGGTGAAGGTGCAGCATTTACATGGGGGACTACGAATACACTGCTTGGGGTTGCCCTTCAGGTTATTTTGTATAAAAAATTAGTGAGAACAGCCGAATATGATTCTTTATTGTTTTTCCAGAGAGATTATATTTTAGGTAAGAATCCATGGGGAACTACATTTATTTCGAATATAGGTTCAATTTTCCCGAAAAATTTTCACTCACAAATTTCATTTCTGAATGGTGGATACTTGCCCGGGGCAGTATCGGCAGGTCCAACCCCTGAAGAAATTTTAAAGAATTACAACATTACCAGAAGAGAGACGAGATTTAACAAATTTAATTCTGATAGTGTAAAATTTTATGATGATGTTGCAGATTATGTAACCAACGAGCCGACAATCGGTAGTAATGCAACCGCAATATTTGTATTCAGTTATTTTCAATCTAAATAATAGCTATCTCATAATGAGGCGGTAAACTATTGAAATCTCATAATGATACATTTTACAAACTTTTTGTCTGAATTATGACCCTATTTAGGCTTATATAAACAGGCATGATAATTGATTATTAAGGTCACAAAACTATAGAGAATATTTAAATGAAAAAGAAACTGAATTTAGCAACAACCGGGATTTCCCTTGTCGATGAGGCGTGGGGTGGTTTTTACAGAGGTGGATCGTATTTACTTTTGGGTCCCAGAAAATCCGGAAGAACTCTTTTAGCACTTCAATTTGCACTAGAAGCCGCAAAGAATAAAGAAGTTTGCCTCTTTTTCACGAGTATGAGACCTAAAGATTTAATGATTCATGCAGCTTCAATTGATTTTGATCTTAATACTTATATGAATCAAAATTTAATAATTGTTGTTAGGGTTGCACCTCCGGCAGATATATTTGAAAGCTCAAATCCTGATAATTTTCTCGTTGAATATCTGAACGATATTGCTTCAGTCGTCTCGCAATATAATCCAAGCAGATTAGTTTTTGATGAATTGACTCCCTTTGTCGGTTTTGAAAATATCGGACTTCTGCAACAAACTTTCCTGAACACTATTGAATCGATTGAAGAAAAAAACATTACTAGTCTTTTCGTTGTTGCTGAACCGGCTACTCCGTCTACCCAATTGATTATTGATGCTATTGCTCAGTATTCAACTGCCATTATATATCTCCAAAAGAATGCTGATGAAGGAAGAACAGGACAGGGAGGTAGAGCTACAATTACACCGAATATAGGGCATACAGAAGGACAGTTTACATCTGATTATTTCATTGAACCATATAGAGGAATAACTTTTAGTTTTGAAATTACGCAGAAAAATGGGAGTGTTCCGATTGTTACTGATCAGGGATATAACCCAACCCAAAATCATGTAAATCATAACCAACAACAGACTGCGCCAGCTCCAAAGGTTTCTACAAATTCGAAATATAAACCGTTAACCAATGTTGATGTCGTTCAAGAAAAATTCTCATTCTCCAATTTTTACGATTTAAGTGAATTCGCTCTCATTTTGAATAATCAGATTGCATTATATAAAAGCACCGGTCAGCCGTTTACATTAATTTCGTTTAAATTGGATCCTACTGCACAACAACAGAATATTTTATCAATGATGCAACTTCAAAATGCACTCAGATTATCAACAGATAAAAAGGATAAAATATGTGTTGTTAATAATAATGTTTTAGTCCTTATAAGTAGTGCTGATGAAAAAGTATTTAGTCAATTGGTTAGCAAGATGAAGGGTAATCTACCGAATACCGATAAGGGTTATCAAGATTTAGTCATGCAGTATCTTTTCGGTTTCCCTTATTTAGTTAATGAAAAAGTTCAAAATGCTGATACGTTATTGAACGAAATTTTAGAATAAACTAAATACACTGAAGTCATGATAAATATTAAGCTATATTTTTTCTTCCTTTTTATTCTTACCGCTTACTTGTTTGGGCAAAATCCACAAACAGCGATTGAGAATTTTAAGATTCAAGGTATTAATCAGATGAAAAATGGTCGATATGGTGAAGCCATCGATTTATTGAATAAATATATTTCTGCCGAACCGAAAAAATATGAAGGTTTTCATCTTCGTGGATTAAGTTACGAAAAGCGTGATCAGCTAGAGATGGCTGTTTTTGATTTACGAGCAGCTAGGAAATTAGCCCCTGCAAATAAACAAGTGAATGAAGATTTAGCCCGAATGACTAAAAATTGGCATGCACAATTATATCAGAAAATTGAAGGTCACAGAAGGGAAATTGCAATTGATCCGAGTATTCCAATAAATTATCTGGAAATCGGCAAAAGTTACAAACGTCTTGGTGAATGGCTTAAGGCTGAAGAATGGTACGATGAATATATTAAGCGCGAAGATCCTTCTCCGGATGAAGTGATTAGATATACAGAAATCTTGGCAAAAAATAATCATATTGAAAAAGGGGAAAGAATTCTAAAAAAATATGTAGAAAGATTTCCTAACGATCACCGCTTATGGAGCCGATACGGATATTTTACACTTTGGTTAGGTAAGAATAAAATAGCAATTGAAGCTTTCGAAAATGCACTTGCAAAACGACCTTTCTTTAAAGAAGCTATCGATGGACTAGATTTGGCCCGTGGAAAAGGTTACACTTACACTTATTACGACACAACATATTACAGAAGGAGTAAAGAAGGAAAACTTCCTCAGCAACAAGAATATGCGATTGACAAATATTATCGAATAATTAGAAATAATCCTGAAGATATTGAAACGCGGTATTCTTTAATTGATGAACTTTGGAAAGTGAATAGAATTCAAGAAGTTTCCGAACAGATTGATTTCCTTTACAATAGAGAATCCGGTAAACCAAGGTATGAGGAATTGTCTTCAAGGTTTTACATTGTACGTGATAGTATATATAATGAATCCATCGAAACAGCTAAATTAGAATTGGAAAAAGATCCGTTAAATGTAAATGCATTACTCAAATTTGCGGAAATGTGTGGAGCACTACAACGCTATGACGAAGCAATTGAAGCATTTGATAAATATTTTGAATTAAATAAGGGACCAATTAATCCGAAGGTTCGATATGCTTATTCCCAAGCTACTGCTTGGAATAGAGATTATCCACGTGCTATAGAACAAATGGATTTATTACTTACTGAAGAACCTAATAATCTTAATTATCAACTTTTACGAGGGCAACTTTCCGCATGGACAGGGCTTGAATTGGAATCCGGACAAACTTTTCTAGAGAATGTTATAGCAGCAAGACCGTCTGACTTACCAGCAATTATTTCACTCGGATATATTCATCTTCAAAAAGGTGATTTTGAAAAAGCACAGGAATATTCGGATTTGGGTAAACAGTTTCAACCTGATGATGAGAGTATTATGCAACTTGATTCTGATATTGAAGTTAGAAGGTTGAGAGCAGAACAAGACCGATTATTCAGATTATTAGATGAAGGTCGTCAAACAATTGGAAATGTTGGATGTGAAGCTGCTTTGCCTAAGTATGAAGAATTTATCGCCAAAACTGAACCGAATAATCTTGTACTTAAAGAGTATGCAGACGTCTTAGCATGTGCTGAAAAATATGATCAGGCAATCGCAGTACTCACTCAAATTTTGGATCAAGAGTATGATTCGACTATTGACTTATCTAGAGCAAAGTATTATTACTGGATGGGGGATTCAACAACAGCTTTAGGAGAATTCCAAAGATTAGCTTATAACGGCAATCCTACTTTTGAAACTAGATTGTATTTGGGTGATACTTACGCCAGAATGAGGATGTTTAAAGACGCTGAAGCAATTTATGACAGTCTTTTAGATTCAACGACCGACAGTGCCGAGGTGAGTTATGTTAAACAAAGAATGAGTTGGTTACCTCCATCAAGTTGGAGAGGGTTTCTTAATTCTTTTCCGAGTTATATGATTCTATATCCATCCGCATATTATTATAACGATAATCTAGGTTTTAAATTGCTTACTTATGGTCTGCGGGGTGAGGTTGGAGTTTTAAGTTTTCTATCAGTAACTTTTTCATCTCTACGTGGGACATTAAAATCTAATAGTCTTCAATCAAATCATAATACCCTTACAATAGGAGCTATTGTTCGATTAAGCGATATGGTAGTAGTCGGTGGGAGTATCGGTAGGAATTATTATCAAACAGGTATAACTGTACCGGTTTCTGAATATTTTATAAGAGTTTCAAAAGATACAACATATTCGGTTTATTTTTCTAATAGCATTAATGATGCGGCACAAGCTTTAACATCTCTAAATCTAATTGGGAGGGGGATTAACTCTAATATTTATCGTCTAAATGGTTTTTATAACCTCAGATCAGGACTTCGTTTGAGTGGTAATTATGCTCTGATTCAAATCTCTGACGGTAATTCAGGGCAGACTTATGATTTCCGATTGGGTAAAAGTTTCTATAAGGATATCATTGCCGGATATGAGTATACATCAACGGTTTATGCCCGGCCATCAAATTTATATTTTTCTCCCGGTGCCTCTGAAACTCATGCTGTATGGGGTGATTGGACTGCTCATAAGACCGACGAAATGACTTTAATTTTTGGTGGAAGATTTGGTATTATACCGGCGAACAATTTTTTATTTAAAACTTTATATGGGCAGTTGATTTATAAACTCTATCCAACTCTAACTTTTCAGTTGACAGCTTCGTATGGTGATACAGTTAGAGAAATTATAGGTTATAGTTCAAGATCATTAACTGCTGGTTTAACCTGGTTTTTATAGAATTAATATGAAAAATAAAATTAAAAAAATTATCAAGAGTATTCTTGACAAAATTCCGTCATTGGTTTTTCCTCCAGAATTAATCCCCATTCCTTTACCTAAAAAGAATGTTTCTAATAGGTAAACGATCTAACTTTCTCAATCCTCTTTATCTAAATTATCTAAGTAATTGATATATAAGAAGTAAAGAGTTGTGTATCAAAATAGAGCAACTTTTTAATTTAGTCTCGTTATGAGACGTTCCGCATTTTTTTTTCTAATATTTTACCACTTTTTACCCTCATTCCTTTGGCACTATAGTTGATTAAAATGTATACAAATTTTAATATAATTATGAATGCAAAACAAAAAATAAAACAAACTTCTATGACTCTGCAGAATACCCAGACAACAAAGTCGACAGCTGCAGATAAGAAGAAAAAAATATTCAAAAGATTATTTCGATCCGGATTATTATCAATCTTAATGATAATAATAATTATGGTCTCCATGCCATTTACGATTCTTTCATACGGATCATTAATTGAATATTCAACACTTGTTTCTTTATTCATATTCTTGATTGTATTGTTATTCAGATATTTCGGTATTCTTATCATGGCATATCTTTATATAACGCAGTATACATTCAATCCGAAAACCGGATTTTTCCCTTTTGTGTCTATTATTGTTCCTGTTTATAATGAAGGAAAAGTGATTAGAGAATCGATAAAGTCACTTCTTAATCTTGATTATTCAAACTATGAAATAATAATTGTTAATGATGGTTCAAAGGATAACACTCTTGAGGTTGCAAAAACCCTTGTTGGCTTGCAAACCGGACGATATGGTGAAGTAAAAGTTTCATTGATTAATAAACCGAATGGCGGCAAAGCTAAAGCTCTTAACGCCGGTATTCATTTCTCCAAAGCAGAAATTGTTTTATGTATGGATGGAGACTCACAATTATCCGAAGATTCAATCAGAATGGCAGTACGTCATTTTAGTGACCCAGAAATAGGAGCAGTTGCAGGAAACGTAAAAGTTATGAACAGAAAAAAACTTTTTACCGATCTGCAAGCTCTTGAATATATCGAAGGATTAAATATGGCTAGAGCAGCTCAAAGTTATATGAAATTAGTAAATATTATACCGGGTCCTATCGGTTTATTCAGAAAAAGAGCAATTGAAGATGCAGGTTATTATTCTAGTGATACTTTTGCCGAAGATGCAGACTTAACATTAAAAATATTAGCTCATAATTGGAAAATATATTACGAACCAAGAGCAATCTCTTACACTGAGGCACCGGAAAAATTACAACAATTATTAAAACAGAGATATCGTTGGACACGCGGAATTTTACAAGCAATCAGAAAACACAAAAAAATATTAATTAATCCAACTATCAATTTTGGTGATACATTTGTTTTGTGGACAATGTTCTATGAAGCTCTATTATGGCCTGCAATGAATATATTCTCAAACTTGTTTTTTATTTTTGCGGCTTTGTTTTATGGACTATCGAGTCTTTTATTCTTCTGGTGGGCAGCATTAGCGCTTCTAGATATGGTTACAGCACTTTATTGTATAGCAGTTGAAAAAGAAGAATTCAGATTGGTTCCTTACGCATTGATCTATAGAATGTTTTTTGTACTTACAATTGATATTTGTAAAGCCATGTCAACAATTGAAGAATTTTTGGGGTTTGAAATGACTTGGGGTAAATTAGAAAGAATCGGTGCTCCTGAAGCATCAGCATAATTTTATTAATTATTAGGTGAAACCATGGAACTTATACCAATTTTAGCAACCATAATTCTTGTAGCAACAATAAGCACTTTTTTCCTTGCTATTGGTGCTTATGCCCTCTACAAAATTCGGGAAAGAAGAGGTGAGCAAGTTGAAATTCAAGCTCCTTCTACAGTCCAGGCTGAAGTTCTTACCCCTGAGGTAATTTATGAACAAAGTCAAACCAAAGAGGCGACTAGAGCTCCTGCTAAACCTACTTTTGAGCCGTCAAGAGTCCCTTCTTATCGACCGGCTGTCGAACCGATTTTCGTGCAAACCGCAAGACAGCAACCTGCACAAGCTAAATATACCCCTGCTCCACAACAATTTGTTCCACAGAGGCAAGAACAACCCCGTCAGGTTCAAGCTGGTCCACCGCAATCAACTACGCAAGAACAAAAATTTATGAAATATACTTCGGAAGGATATGTTCCTGCGAAAGATGGAGCTAAAAATGGTGGAGGTTTGAAGTGGAGATGATTAAAAATAAAGGCATGACTATCAATGGTCCAATCCTCTTTGGTGTTGGTGCTGTTATGGTTTTGGCTTCTATTTTAGTTTATCTCTTTGTTTTGAGGGGCGTGATGGGACGTTTTGATATAACTTCCCAATTTTCAAAACCGACAAAGATGTTTGACATTTTTGACCCGAACGCAACTAAGGTTGCAGTGTTATATTCAAATTATACTGAAAATCTATTACCCGAAGGAAGTACATGGTTAGTTGATAACATTAATACATGGTCAAATTTTCTAAATCAATATAAAGTTAACTTCGATATTATAAAAGATGTTGATATTGAACAGGGACGACATAAAAAATATAGTTTGATAATTCTTCCGGGATCAAAATCGATGAGTGATCAGGAAGTTATTGCCCTAAAAAAATTCATTGACGCCGGTGGTTCTTTATTTGCAACAAGCGGAACAGCATCTTTTTCTAACGATGGAAAATGGAGAGGGTGGGAATTCTTTTCTGAAGTTTATGGTATTAAGTTTGTTCGCGAAATCGAACGAGATGAAACAACCAAGATTCATACACTGCGCGGAAATCTACCGTTGACAGCAAACATTCCGACAGGGTTTCCATTAAAGATTGCAACTTGGGATAGACCAATTGCTGCTGAGGTTTTAGAGCCTCGTTCTACACAAGTAAGTTTCTGGTATAATTATAGACTCGAAATGGGACTCGTTCGCGAGCAGGTTAAAAAGAGTGCCGGAATAGCTTATGGCACTTACGGAAAAGGGAGATTTGTATGGATGGGGTTCGAATTTAATTCTGTTATCGGCGTGCAGGAAGATTTTATATACTTTGATAAATTATTTTCAAATTCATTGAATTGGTTAGTTTATCGCCCAATAGCTTTTGTAAAAGACTGGCCCGGTAAATATGAATCAGCTGCAATTTTTACGATCACAGCAAACGAACAAATTTCAAATCTAAATAATCTTTTACCAATTCTGAAAGCTGAAGGAGTTCAAGCAACAGCTTTCTTTGATCCCACTACAGCTGAAAGTCATCACGAATTAATAAAAAATGCTGCAAAATTTGGTGAAATAGGGGCATTGATTGATGTAGGATATCTTTCATCCATCAACGATACAATAAATAAATTAAATGATTTTGCTACGCAAACGGCAACATTTAAATCATCGGGGTTCAAACTTAAATCGTTTTCAGGAGAACCTGTTATAGGTGTTTTACCTTTTTATGGATTATTCGATGATAACAGTTTGTTAGCTCTTGCACAAAACAATTTAAAATTTATCATCACTGATTCACTAACTGATAGATCCGTTCCAAGAACTATAATTAAAGGGGAAAACACAATAATTTCTATTACAAAAACAGCTAGAGATGATTATGAAGTGATTAGAGATTATGGTTTAACTCAACCTGATTTTCAACTCTATACTTATTTGGAAGATGTTGATAGGGTCCTTTTTGAGGGAGGACTTTATGTTTTCAAAATGCATACTGAGTTTCAGGGGAGACCTGAATACTCAGCAGTTCTAGGCAAGATAATAAAATATATGAAAGAACAGAATATCTGGATTGCTTCTGCAAGTGAAATTTATAATTGGTGGGTCAAAAAAAATAAAATTGAATTACGTATTGAACCACGAGGTGAATCACGTATAGTTGCAACAATTAGTAATCCGGGCTATGAACAGATGGATGATTTCTTAATAACAATAGATATGCAATTAGATGTTAAAAACATTTCAATTACGTCTGAAATGATAGGGACCGTAATTCCGGAATTTAAATTTGATAAGTCATCAAAAATTCTTTCACTGAAAATTGAGAAATTACAGCCTAAACAATCACGTATCTATTACATTGATTTTGACCTCCCAAATGTGTGAGAAGCAACATGAACTCAAATAAAAAAAATATTTTGACTATTATTCTTTCACTGTTTTTCATTACTCTCTTATTTAACGGTTGTATGGATAATGTAACAGGAAATGATAACATTTTTCCTACTGTAAATGTCTATAGACCTGTTACCAATGACACTATTGCAGTGGGTATACATGAAATAATTTATGATGCAACAGATGATCAAGGACTCCGCAATTTCGAACTCTATGTAAATGACAAATTTATTAACAGTTTTGCTATGGGTAGTTACGGTGTTAAACCGGCTATTTACTGGACAATTGATTCATCGATGATTAATAAAGTTTATAGTTATTACCTTATTGCTTATGATTTAAAAGGTAATGCTACTACGAGTAATAAGATGACAAATATAACTGCGATATTAATAGTTACACCGCCTCCTGCACCGTATGATCTTAAAGTTACAAAAATAAATACATCAACAATAAATCTTTCATGGAAAGATACTGCAAAAGTGAAATCTGGGTATCAAGTGTGGCGAAAAGCCGGTTTTGCAGGAGAGTATGCCAAACTGAAAGATTTAACCCCAACAAGTTTTAATACAAATGATCAAAATTTAGATCCGTCCATTACTTATTTTTATAAAATACGTTCATTTAATGATTTAGGATTTTCGCCCTACAGTAATGAAGTAAATTCTACCGGCATCGGTGGTTCAGGGTCGGTTATACCCCCTTCAAATCTAATTGGAACACCAATTGGCACATCAAAAATTTTGCTCACATGGCAGGATAATAGCGAAAATGAAAATTATTTTAAAATAGAAAGAAGAACAGCATCAACTTCTTTTCAATCAGTCGGTTTTGTTTCGGTTGATCAAAATTACTATCGGGACAGCGGCACCGGGCTTCAAATGAATTCAGAATACTTCTATCGTGTTAAAGCTATTTCAGATTCCGATTCATCTTGGTCAGGTGAAGTATCCGCAAAGACATGGGGTTTTGATATTACTAAACCAACAAATTTGAGAGCTTTAAAATCTGATTCCGGTTCCGTAAAGTTAACGTGGGTTGATAATAGTAGTAAGGAATCAGAGTATCATATCGAAAGAAAAATAGGACTCGACGGAAGTTACCAAACAATTGCAATTATTACTTTTGATTCTATTACCTATGAAGATAAATCATACATACCGGGTGTCTTAAATGTATATCGTGTAAAGGGTGTTGGTGATAGTGGTAATATTTATTCAGAGTATTCAAATGAAGCAGCAATTACGCCTTAATTTTTATGTTGAAAGAAAACAATGGTTCAATAATGCAAACTGAATCCAATCAAAATATCGAATTATTTAGAGTTTTAACCGAGGGAATTAATACCCCTTCGCTTGTTATTGATTTGAATGGAACAGTTTTATCTTTTAATCAAAGAGCGAGTGAACTTTTTTCTATTACAAACGAAAATGAATCAATTTTCGAAATTTTTCCTAATCCGGGCAGTTTTAGGATGAAAGAAATTTTCGATCATGCAACCCGTTCGAATCAACTTATTAGAGAAATTGCAAATCTTAATTTAAAATCGGGTAGAGTAAATAAATTTGAAATAACCATAAATCCTTACATAAGTGAATTTACGGATCAATTATATTTTGTATCGTTTAATTTGATTTATCTACCCGATGTTGATGATAAAAAACTAAACATTTCGATTTCCGAAAAGGATATTTCAGAATTGATTCCTAAAAAAGATATTCTAAATATTATTGAAGAAATTAAATCTTCCTTCCCATTTACTTTTTTAGGGAAGGGAAAAATTCAGAATCAGATTAACAAACTTGATCAACTATTCTGGATTAAAGATGCAAATGATATTTATGTATTGGTGAATAAAAAATTTGCATCTATTCTTGGGTTTAAACCCGCACAATTAGAGGGGAAGTCTGAGTCTCATTTCTTACCCCTATATCTTGCCGACTTTTATAAAAGTATGGAAAGTTACATCAAAGAAACACTTACTACTTTGGTTATTGACGGTATTCCAATAAAGGGATTGGGACGATTAGAAAGATATAAAACGATTGAATTTCCGTTGAGTGATTCTGAAAACAATGTACTCGCGATAATAGGAGTCGCGTTAATCAATGAATCTGAGAATTACACTTCAAGTGGCAATTCATTACTGAATGCCGGAAATCTATTTGAATCATTTCCCAAACCATTTGCCGTCTTCAATAAAGAAGGGTTTCTAATTCAATCTACTCCTTTATTTAGAAATCTATTCAATATTACTCTGAATGGTGAGGAAGAATCAAATATTAATTCTATATTTCCTGAACGTGTCAGTCAAAAGATTTCCCAGACATTTCTTCAAGAAGGAGAAGGAGCAATTCCTTTTGAAATTTTAAATAAAAACAGAGAGAATCAATCTCTCTTATTGAGTATTAATAAAGTTTTTAATAAAATTGATGATTCAGATCAATTTTTTATTTCGGTAGAGAATAACAGAGGAATTAATAGCTTAGAAGAGTTATTAAAGAAAAGAGGAAAAATGTTTGACATTCTTATTAAAAGTAATCCCGAACCAATTTTTATTTACGATGCCGAAAATCTTCGTTTTCTTGAGGTGAATGATTCTGCATTAAAAATGTACGGCTATAAGAGAGATGAATTTCTTCAAATGGACTTAACCGATCTTTATACTCCGGAAGATATTCAAACCTTGTTAGATAGCAGTACAAGCGGAAAAGAAGAAGGTGCTTTTGAAGGACCTTTCAAACAGAAGAAAAAAGATGGGAATGTTGTCTTTGTCGAAATTAGTAAAACAAAATTCTTGTTCGACGGAAAAGAAGCACATTATAATATTGTAAGAAATATTTCGAATAAATTAGAGTACGAAAAACAATTCCAATTATACAAATCAGCTTTTGAAACCTCAGACTCAATTATTTTTATTACCGATAACACCGGTTTTATTACATATGCTAATCCCTTTGCAGTAAATACTTTCGGTATTAAAGCCAGCGATTTAGTTGGAAGTTCATTTGTGGCACTTGCAAATGGTGATGATCGAGGAAAAATTAATTCTACTATTTATCATGCTAAAATTGAAAATAATACAACATTAAAAGTTCAACTTAAAGCAAAAGAAGGCAAACTTATAGGAGTTGAATTATCAGCATCACCTGTTCGGAATTTTTTAGGTGAGATTGAATCATATTCAATCATTGCGAAAAGAGAACCTGAAAGAATTGAAATTATTAAAGAAGTTGAAGTAGTAAAAGAAGTAGAAGTTATCAAAGAAGTTGAGGTTATTAAAGAAGTATCAACATCTGAAGTATTAAAACAAAATGAATCGTCTATTGCAAAAGGTGATATTAATCCGAATACACTCTCAACAATTTTCCACGAAATTCTTACACCAATTAATGTAATTTTAGGTTTCGTTCAAGAGATTAAGGATAATGTTTCCGAACCCAATGCCGATCAGATTGAAGTAATGGATATCATTTCACAAAACCGTGTAAAGTTGCTTGAAACGATGAATAGCATTGCTGAATATGCTCTGATTGACAATAGTCTTAACATTAGTGAAATCGTGCAAGTAAACACAGGGGATTTCATCGATCTTTTATCATTTGAATTAAAGAAAAATGATGACCTTAAAAATATAGAACTCGTAAGAGCAAAAGTTACTACATCTTTGTTTTTTGAATCCGATCAAAATAAACTCAAGTCATTATTTGGATTGGTAATCAGAATGTTTTCTAGAATTACAGAATCAAATCAATACATAATTTCCTGCTATCAGCATAATGAGAATGATTTTGTAGTCTCTCTTCGAGATACTCATGAGTACGTATCCGAAAAAATAATACAATTGTTTAACAAAGTGAATAATACAAATGATTTGACGATTGGACGTGATTACGGTATTTCACGTTTCACGATTCTTGCACTTAAAGAATTGATGCAATCACTAAACGGAAAGATCGAAATAATTAATAAAATGGGTAAGCCGTTTGAATTAGGTTTTACGTTCCCAATAATTCATCAAGGTATTGAAGAAGTTGATAGATCGCATCATTCAGAAGGTTATTTTAATGATGTTAGTCAAGCAAAAACACCAATAAGAGAAGAGAAGTTTTTAGTTGATGAATTACCTGAAAATGAAAATAAATTAGTTGTACCTGAAGTAGTAGAGGTTAAATCTCCGATTATTGAAGAACTGAAAATTGAATCTCAGCCAGTTCAAGTTAAAGTTAAAGAAGATGAGCCTCTAGTCTTTGCAAGAAGATCAAGAGAGCAAACCGCTGAACATATGGTAGGATTAACACGTGAAGATAGTTTTGGTGTAGAACGAAATATTAGCAATTCTTCAAAAGGAATGACAGGAATTAATGAGACTAAAGAAGTTGATCTTTCAACGATGAACTGTTTATACATTGAAGATCAGGTTGACTCACAAATACTTTTCAAAGTTCAAATGAAGGAATTAAAAAGCATCAAGTTTGCAGTCAGTTTTGAAGAAGCACTTCCACTTTTACTTAGTAACAAATTCGATTTCATAATTATGGATATAAATCTTCAAGGCGAATATAACGGATTAGATGCATTAAAAATGATTCATCAAATGCCCGGATTTGAAAAAATGCCGATTGTGGCGGTGACAGCTTATGTGCTTCCCGGCGATAGAGAAAAATTTATTGCAGCAGGATTTGATGATTTTATCTCAAAACCGATTTTTAGAGAGAAGATGATCGAAACTCTAAATAAAGTTTTAATCTAAAATGATGCGTATGAAAATTTAGAAGCCATCTTTAATCCATGTTAAAGATGGCTTTCCTTTTTTACTGGTTAACATGACAAAAAATATACATATCGGGACAGCCGGATGGTCATATAAGGATTGGTGTCCCGCATTCTATCCAAAATCACAATCAAAACAATTTGACTGGCTTCAATATTATGCCAACTATTTTAATTGTGTTGAGGTTAATTCTTCCTACTATTCGTACATAGCTCTAAGTACAGCCGAACAATGGATAAAAAAAATTGATCATATAGACGATTTTGTTTTTACAATTAAACTCCATCAAGATTTTACTCACTTAAAGAATTATAATGCTGAAAAAGTAAAGCAAACGGAAAAAATATTTCAGCTCTTAAAAAATTATGAACGTTTTGGAGGAATACTTTTCCAGTTCCCATATTCATTTTATTTTAACTCGAACAATTTGCGATATCTTTATCAACTTTCAGAGCATTTTAGTGGTTATAAAAGAATTGTAGAAGTTCGTCATGCGTCCTGGTTGAATAATGATGCAATACATTTTTTTTCGGAAAATGATTTATCCTTTTGCTTAATTGACCAACCTGAAATCACAAATGTGATTAATATAAATCCGATTCTGACTACCAAAACGTTATACTTAAGATTGCACGGACGCAATAAAAACGAATGGCAAAATTCGATTAAATCATTCGGACAAAAACAAACTTATCAAGAGCAAAATGCAAGGTATAACTACTTATATAGTCTAAGTGAACTCATTGAAATTGAAACAAAGATCAAAGAATCTTTAGAGCAAGCAGAAGAGATTTTTGTTATCACTAACAACCATCCGCAAGGGAACGCAGTCGTGAACGCACTTGAGTTTAAGTATCTTTTAAATGAAAGAGAGAAAATTGTTGTTCCTCAAACACTTCAGAACGTCTTCAATAGATTAAATTTAATCGGATAGCTCATATGAATTCCCTCCGTACAGAAGTGCATTATTAGTCCAATCCTACACAAATGAGGATGATGGATTTGCCTCGATTATTGTTGCATACGAGAAAAAACATTCTTAATTTTTCATAGAGGCAATAAAAAACTACTAATATGAGATGATGAATTTGTAATCGTTTAAAACTTCAACAAATGCTACTATCAAATGAAATATCTGATGATTGTTTTTTATGTGTTTAATTTGCACAACGCAATAAACTTTCTTTGAAAAAACTGTTTCATAATTATCCTTAAATATTATTCAGGATATAATTCACAATCACAAATAAACGGAGGAAGATGATGTTGAATCATACGAATCGTTCTTATTTGAGATGGTGTCTACTATTTGTTTTGATGATCTCCATGGGATCATCCGAATTAATAGGTCAGATAGCAACTCAATGGGAAAAATCGCATTTTACATCTACACAACCCTCATACATTGGTACCGGTAATAATGAACGCGGTATAGGGTATGGGGTGGTCAATAGTAATCAAAGACTTTATGTTGCTACGGTCACCGGTGGTGCAAAAGGCATAATTGTAAATGCCACCACAGGTGATTCTGTTGGTGTTCTTTCAGGAACCGGAATTACCGGTGGAACTTTCACGCTAACTGATTTGGGTGTCTCTTCAGATGGAGTCATTTTTGGTTGTAATCTTGTTACTTCAACAGCAGTAGCAACCCCATTTAAAATTTATAAATGGTCATCAGAAAGTGCCGACCCTGTAGTTGTTGCAGCATGGGCGACAGGTGCATACAGGCTCGGTGATAAATTTACAGTAGTTGGATCAACGGCAGACAACTCAATAGCTATTTATGCTGTTGCAGCATCTAATAATAAATTTGTTAAATTTACTACAACCGATAACGGTGCAACTTTTACCGGTACTGAAATTGTCGCTACAGGACTTTCTTCAGGCACCAGTGCTTCATTGTTTCCAGTAAATAATGGTGTTGACGGTTATTGGGTTAAGGGTGGTGGTGCTAATCTTAGAAAAATTAATGCTGACTATACTTTAAAGACAATAGTTCATGCAGATTTTGCTCCTACTAATGGCAATGCAGTCCGCTATTTCACAAGTGGTTCTCGAAACTTCTTAGCAATTTATCATAATGGAGTTACAACCACAGTAGGAACAGTAACTTCTTTTTATGAGAGAGTAAGAATACTTGAACTTACAAGTGATTCAACCGCAATACCAGTTGCTCAAACTTCACGACTTGGCACAAATACAAATTCAAATGCTACAGGTGATGTTGAAGTTAAAGATAATGGCAATGGTACTTTTACAATTTTTGCATTTTCAACAAATAATGGTGTTGGTGCCTATACATTTGATCCTGCTGCGGCATCAATAAATTTTAACTTGAGTAGCACTCAAGATTTTGAAGATGCATGGATTCCCGGAGGTTGGTCACGTTATACAGGGTTCTTAAATGGTAATCCAATGACCGTTTTATCAGGTACATGGGTACCTGATGATTTTGGAAATGTAACTTCCCCTATCGATCGTTCGGCGAGAATTAATATTTACGGTACTACAGTAAGACATTTAATGGCAAGCCCAACAATAGATTTAGGAACAGGTACACCTGCTAAACAAGTTGAATTTAATTTAGCCTTGACTGCCTTTGGCAATTCAAACGCCTCCGCTTTGGGAGTAGATGACACACTTGCAGTAGTAGTTTCTACAGATAATGGTGTTACATGGAACCCGGCAAACATAGTAAAATTGTATACTTCTGCAAGTTCAATTTTAAACACAGGTCAAGCAGAAAATGTTTCACTTAATGGATATTCGGGTTTAGTTAAAATCGGATTTTATGGTGCTTCGACAATCTCTAACACCGATAATGATTTGTTCATAGATGACTTCAAAATTACTAATCTTCCAACTTCACCTGTTTATGGAGTCTCACCCGCATCAAAAGATTTTGGTTCATTGCAAATCGGTTCAACTTCAGTCCCGCAGCAATTTACAATTTCGAATACAGGTGCCGGGGATTTAGTTGTTAGTTCCGTTACATTAGGAGGAACTAACTCAACATCTTTTACAAAAACAGATGTTAATACATATCCTGTTACAGTTCTTGGTGGACAGAGTATGAATTTTAGCGTTACATTCGCTCCTGCAGATACCGGCGCTAAATCAGCTTATTTACTTGTTGCACATAATGCAACCGGTGGTTCGGATACTCTCGAATTATCCGGTACCGGAGTGGATTTTACGATAGCTACTTTCCCGTATTTTCAAAATTTTGATAGTACCGGTGGCGTCGTACCTCCTCCGGGATGGTACAATCCCGGTAATTATTGGACACGCGGGACAGAAGCAAAATCACTTCCTTATGCTGCACGTGTAGCTTATAACCACTCTGCAGGAGTTGGTGGAGCTGTATTACAAACTCCTCCCGTAAATTTACCTGCAAATTCGAAAATCACTTTCTGGTGGAAAGATGATGATATTACTGCAGGTAGACCTGCTCCTGTTGAAAAATATGATGATGAAGGAAATGCATTCCTATATTTCCCACCAGAACCGGAAATTTCAGGACATGATACTACATTTTTTGAAGTAAGTATTGATAATGGTGTCACTTGGACCACATTAGGCTTCTTAAGTGCACCAACACCACAGACAGATTTTGTTGAAGCTATGTTTGATCTCTCTGCGTATGCAGGAAACGGTCGTTTATTCAGATGGAGAGATTTTACGAATGCTAGTTTTTCTGCCTATGGAACAGGCCTTGATGATATTGTCATCGAAGTCGTTCCTCAAATCACAATGGATTGGCACAATCTACAGTGGCCTCCAACAGCAACTATCATGGCAGGCAGCACTGTCAACGTCTATACCAAGGGTTGGGAAAATGGCGTCACTTCGGTTCCAGGTCCGGATTCTACAATTAGTGTTTGGATAGGTGTATCTACATCTAATTCTAACCCAAATACCTGGACTACATGGATTCCTGCCGTTTATAACGCACAGCAAGGTAATGACGATGAATATATGGCTGCTATTGGTTTAGGTTTAACTCCGGGAACATATTATTATGCAAGCAGATGGCAGTTGCAAAATGGTCCATACACCTATGGCGGTTATAATGCAGGTGGTGGTGGCTTCTGGGATGGTACAACTAATGTATCGGGTGTTTTAACAGTGACCCCATTCAGTATTAGTCAGTTACCATATACTGAAAGCTTTGAAGGAACAGCATTCCCACCAACAGGATGGGTACGTGAAGATCTTAATGCAGGTACCACCTGGGTTAGATCAACTGCTGCTCCAAGAACAGGTACCGCAAATGCTGCTTATACATATTCAGGAACCTTACCGGGAAACGACTGGATTATTACTCCTGGTGCACAAATGCAAGCAGGGCAAACTTATTTGTTAAATTATTATTATCGAGTTGCTGGCGCAACTTATCCTGAAAAAATGAAAGTAGCTGTTGGTTCAGCGCAATCATCAGATAGTATGACAACCATTTTATTTGATCATTCAAGTCTTACTAATGCAGTCTACGAAGGGAAAACCCTTTATTTTACACCGACTGCAACAGGAATGTATTACTTTGGTTTCCATGCATATAGTGCTGCTGATCAATGGAATCTTTATCTTGACGATGTAACCATTAATTTAGTACCTAATATTGATTATGCTGTAAGTAGTGTTTTCCAAGTTGATGGAATACCTACCCCATTCGGTATAGTCAATAATACTTCATTAGTAAAAGGAAATGAAACTGCTGAAATAAAAGTTGATGCTGTTGGCGTTCCTTCATCAAATGTAAATAATAGTCTTGTAATCTTAAATTCAAAACCTGATCAGTTTGCCGGTAATTCAGAAGGGTTCACACCTGTTAATATGAAGGCTTTAGTTTCTAATCAAGGTGTCGCAGCTTTTCCATTTGTACTTGATTATAACATTGCTGGTCAAGCCGGTACCCCAATTAATGGTTCAGCAATAAATACAGGTGAAGTAGATACAGTTGAATTTAGCGGTACTCCTTCAGCAAGAGGTACATTTACAACTTCAGCAATAGTCACAGTTGTTGGTGATACCTTTGCAAATAATAATACATTTGAATTCTTCAGAACATTAGTTTATCCTGACAATACAGTTCGTGTCAGATATGATAATGGTTCGCATGTTCCACAAACCTTCGTTGGATTTGGAACCAATAACATTAAGTTATATGCTGCGGTAAGATATACTGCGCCTGAAGATATGAGAATTGCTAATATTGATGCCTTCTACAGAAATGAAAGTAGTTCAGATTCTATCGAAGTAAGAATTCTTGCAAAGGGTGACACAACTCTAGCTCCCGGAACTCTCTTATATTCGAAAAAATTTGCCGGAAATAATTATTTAGTTGCCGGAACAGGTGGTGCTTATGTTACTTTACCACTTGGTGATGATGCTCCAATTATGTTAGCCGGAACTGATTTCTGGGTTAATATTGTTTATTCTTCAGATATTCAATTCCCATTAGGCGTTCACAATACAGGATTTACACCGGGAAGAAGTTTCTTATCACAAGATAGTGGTGCTACCTGGGTTCCTCTTGTAATAACAACAGAACGTGCATGGTTATTGCGTACAGTTGGTGTTCCTTATACAGCCCCTGTTCCTCCATTCGATACACTATGGCATAGATCTGCATCTTTTGCAAATCTTCCTTCGTGGTATTCTGCTTCGGGTAATACTGAACGCGGTTTAGCATACGGGAATGTTGGTGGAAATGATCGTCTTTATGTTGTTAGCAGAAATGGTGGATTATCGGTTCGAGTATTAAATGCTAATACCGGAGCCGATGTTGATACTTTAAAGGTTAATGGAACCATTATTAGTGGCGGAACTTTCGCTATTAATGATGTTGAGGTTAGTGATGATGGAAAAATCTTTGCTGCCAATTTAACTACTGGTGCTTCTACAAGTCCATTTAAAGTCTATATGTGGAATTCTGAAACTGCTGAACCTGAATTGGCTTTAAATTATACAGGAACTGAAGCAGTTCGTTTGGGTGACAAATTTGCGGTGTCTGGTAATTTCTTTGCCGGAACTGCTGCAATTTGGGCTCCAAGTGCAACAGCGGGATTTGCAAAGGTATATAAATGGACAATGACCGCAGGTGTTTTTAATCCTACTCCTGAAGTGATTATTCTAAGTGATAACGTAACCGGTGGAAGTGCTCACGTTGCACCTATGCCAAATGGTGATTTCTATTTTAATGCCGGAGGAATTAATCCTAAAAAATATAGTGCTAGCGGTACTTTGTTAGGAACAATTTCAGGTACTTTAGTAGCAACAGGTTCTAATGGTATTAAATATTTAGGTAATGTTGGTACAACTGAATATTTCGTTACTTTTACCTATGGTGGCGGTAATGAAAATGCGCGTATCGTTGAAGTTCCTGATGGTATTCTAGCAAATGCTACCCTTTATGGTGTTACACCTTCATTAGGTTCGAATTCAAATGTTGGAGGAACGGGAGATGTCGCAGTAAAAATTAATGCTGATCTGACAGCTGATATGTTTGTTCTTTCAACCAATAATGGTATTGGTGCATATTCAACTTCACAGGTTATTCCTGTTGAATTTGCTGCGTTTAGTGCCGAAGCCCAAGACAGAAATGTAATGTTACAATGGAGAACAAGTACTGAAACAAACAGTGCTTCA
>JAGUXE010000393.1 GCA_020061995.1 Ignavibacteriales bacterium
GATTCAAGTCTCCGATGAAGAGCTAAATTATTTAGCAAAATACCCAGAAAGTTTTCAATGTATCAATAATAAATAAACGCATATAACCCGCCAATCAAGGCGGACGCCATTTTTCAGTGCGGCCTAGTTTTAATTTTTGTGTTGGTTAATAAAACCAAGTTGCTCTTTAAGTTGGGTTGTTCTAAAAAATATTTTTAATAAATAAAAGTAGTTGCTGTTATTCGGCATTCTTGTTCTGGGGCGCCGCTTATCGGCAAGTACGTATGTTTAAAACATACGAAAATTATTATATGAGATTTCCGAATTTTGGGTGTATTTATAAATACATTATTAAATGGAGGTCTCATCATGAAAAAGAATTTGATCCCTAAGGGTGAAGTTATCCCCGGCACTGAAGCAGTCACTCATAATAACTTGTTCTTTGAAAATAAAGAATTGTTCGTTGGGATGGATGTTCACAAAGCTAAATGGGTTGTAACCGTAAGAAGTTATGACCTCGAATTAAAAACTTTCAGCATGCAGCCAATAGCAGAGGTGCTGGAGAAGTTCCTTCTGTCAACTTATCCCAATGCAAAATACAATATAGTCTATGATCCGCCGCGGCGGACTGCTTTAGCGGTTTCTGGATATACGATTACTTTTTTGAAAAGGGTTACTCAATAATAGTTACTCCAACCAACCGAATCTACAAAGATGGAAGCAGCATAAAAACAGATAAAATTGATTCTCGAAAACTTGCATTCCAATTATCACGTGGACTGTTAAGAGAAGTAAAGGTTCCGGCAAAGAAAGTGCGGGAGTACAAATACATATTTAGAATCTATGACAAACAGAAGATGCGGAAGGGACAAATACTACGGCAGGTAAAAGCAATCTTAGAGCAAAAGAATCATCCATATAAGTGGGAGAAATGGAATAAAGGATTGGTTGAGAAACTGAAAGAATTAAAGTTCGAAGATAATCTGTTTGATTTGAAGTTTGGTAACCTATTGAAAGAATATGAATATGTGCTCGACCAGATAAAAGACTCCGAAGAGATCATAGAGAGAATAAAAAAAGATGAAATTCTTGGTCCACGAATAAACAGAATAGAAAAGATAAATGGGATAGGGATAATCAGTTCTGTAAGGATGAGTGTTTATTTGTTTGACAGAAAAGACAGATTTGAGAACAGCGAAAAGCTGAATCATCATTTAGGCTTAACCCCTTCAGAGAGAAGCAGCGGAGAGAAAGTAAGCAGAGGGAGAAGCGGCATGTGTGGGAATAGACAATTGAGATCTATCATAATCCAGTTAGCCTGGAAAACAGTAAGGAAAGACGGAGCGTTGCTCGATAAGTTTGAGAGGGTTTACAAAAGGAGCGGAAGTAAACAAAAAGCAATAGTAGCAGTAGCGAGGAAACTAATGGCCAAGGTCTATGCGATAATAAGCAAAGAAGAAGCGTATAGAGAAAACCTGGCAGCTTAAAAAAATAAAAACCCAAGCAAAAAGCGACCGGTGACCGCGTCTAACGGCGTGCTTAAAACAGCGAAAGCTGAAAAAAAAGCGTAGAGCAAGTTTGCGGCCCGGTCCATTAATATGAAGACGAACATGCTGCTTATGACAGCGTATAACAGGATATCCCGATTTTAGAGGATAAGAAATTCGTCACTTTGGGTGTTGAGAGTTTTAATAATTAACAACTTGTTTTGGTTAACCAAAACGAGAACGGAAATCTATAAATAATAATTAAATCGGTGTTTGTTTTTTAACATAACACGTCGTTATATGCAAAGGATGTTTTATGATATCAAAATTAGTCTTAGCATATCCAGAAATAGATAATAAAGATTATCAATGGATTCAATTAATAAGAAAAAAATATGATGATTATTATTACAATGTTGTGGAACCTCATTTTACTATAGTATTTCCTGTCTTTGATTATTCATTTGAGTCATTAAGGGAACATATTTTCAGAATAGCCGAAAAAACACATATTATTAAATTTAATTTGAAATCAACTACTATTGTAAAGGATTCATTTAGTGATTGCACAAATGTGTTTTTGGTACCAGATATAGGAAACAGTGAAATTATAAGATTGCACGATAAATTATATACTGAGATTCTAAGAAAAGAATTAAGATTAGATATTCCCTTTATTCCTCATATTGCAATTGGTGGTAGTCAAAAAGCGGAAGAAGCAAAGGAAATATCTGATGAAATAAATAAAGAAAATTTTGAAATTAAAGGTGAGATTCGAAAATTATCGTTAATAGAATATGAACACCCAAAAGTAAAACTATTAGAGAATTTCACTTTGCAATAATTTGCATATAACCAGCGCCTGCTAATGAACTCAAACTTGTAGTTGAGGAGTAAGCATAAGACCGAAACGATGAGCTTGTTTTTGTAAGTATTTCATTTGAAGTTCTTTGATTTTTTGTTCATAGAGTTTGATGCCTTGTTCGGCAAATTCAATTCCTTTGGTCATAACATTATAAAAGATTACGGCAATTTTTCGTGCTGTAGCTTTAATAGCTCCGAGTGCTCCTTTGCGAGCTCAAGCTGACTGCGAGTTCGCATTCGGCATTTGTGCAGTTGATAAGTCTGTGGCTCAGTTTAAAGTATCTTGTTCAAAGTAGTTCTAAGAATAAATTAATTTAAAATTATCGGTTTAGGTTTTTCAGTGCTGCATTCTTGTTTTGGGGTGCAGCTTAAGAAATAGATCCAATTTGTATCTAAATAGTTCTGTGAATAATATAATTGCTAGAAATCTCTCTCCAATTCATATCCGTATTCTTTAAGCCAATACTTAGCTTTGTCGTAATTGGGTAATTGTGCAGCGACACGGTTCCAGAAGTCTTGATTGTGATTTGATTCAAGAAGATGAGTTAACTCGTGAACAATAATGTATTCTATTACTGTCATTGGCGATTTTATGAGACGCCAGTTAAAATGAATGGGGAAAATCTCCACAATGTGTAGACAATGTCTTAGGTGTTTTTCTGACCAACCTTTGCCGTACGTTTCTGTCAATTTTTTCGAAACAGAAAATTTAGTGCTAATGTTCGTTTTCATAAAAACTTTTTCTGTTCTGATTTTAATTTATCAACTATAAACCAGGATAAAGTTTATTGCTATTTTATATCGATTAGTTCATACCAAAAATTTGCAACTCACTTTCCTATTCTGGTTCATAAAAGGACCGAAACTTTTTATTAGGGAGCTGGGTACATTTTTCATGTCTGAAGGAATAAAAGCTAGATTTTGGATAATTTTAGGAGGGGTAGCTCAGTACCCTTTTGTTGTACGCTGGGTACCAAATTAGTTTAGAGATATTCCACTGGACTATTGTGAAATTTACCGTGGAGGGAGGGTAAATATTCTTTTGTGTTTGTTATACCGGAACCGAAAGCGTCTGTCCGACCGAATGTATAAAAATACTTACTTATGCTGAGGTTTTAAGGACAAGTTTTCGAACTTTCTGTCTAATAGTTCTTAAATATTTTTTTAATCTCATCCATAAAAAAGACCTTGGTCCTTTGTGTAGGCAGATTTAAGGATAATGTCTACATTATGAACCATTCCAACAAAAGAAAAACTACTATTTGGTAATGAGAGTTATTTACTTGCTGAAATTGGGAAGAAGGGGGGTCAGCTAAAAGTGTTTGAATACACTCATAATCCCAGATCAGAACAGCTAACAGTAAACTCTTCACAAACCCACAGAGTGACCTTTCTGCTTATTTGCTGTGTCTGTATCATTGTTTCTGCTCATGGCATCAAATAATAACAAAGGACAAAACAGTTCAACGAGATATAGGTGTTTTGGTATCTAAGGCTTTGCCTGTGAAACTGCAGCATGGTGAAAATAATGTCCCATTGGGGGTATTTTTTCCTAAATAGATAAACTATGTCAGAAACTATGTCAATAAAAGTTAACTTATTGTTTTATAAAGAGTTTGCTGCATATACAAAATCATATTACAGTTAATTTGTTAATGATGAACCAAGCCATCTATGAAGATTTAACCGTGATTGTAAAATATTTTATTTGTATTTTTGACGATAAATTTAATTATGAGATATCATCGTTGTGTTTCAAGCTAGCAGTAAAATAATTTTATTATTCCTTATCCCTTTGATTCTACTGGTCGTTTCGTGCGAAGCGCCGAGAGAGAATCCGCTGGATCCTGATAATCCCTTAAATAAACTTTATTTAATTACAGGTAAATTACTGACTGCAGAAAAAACTGCAAGACCTATAGAAACAGCAACAATTGAATGGAGAAATGAAAACCTTTTAAGTTATACCGATGTAAACGGAACTTTTAAAATTCAGTGCAAATACCAGATTAACGGCTGGCTTCTATTCAGCAAAGATGGTTATGCTACTGATTCTTTTTATGTTGACTGGAGTAATGGAAAAACCGTTACTTTATCACAAACTCTAAATGCCTTTCCGGTACTGGATTCATTAAGAATCTACAGCGTGGTGAGAAATAAATATAGCAATACTGAACTTCTTCTTTATTTTGAAGCATCAGTTTCAGATGTTGATGATGACGTAGATACATTAAAAGTTATTTGTCCAGAACTTTCAATCGATATCGACCTTAAAAAGATTTCATCAACATATTTCGAAGCAAAGTTTTCTGATTATGAACTTAATCTTACTAATTTTAATGATATAATCGGAAAACCGTTTTATGTGAATGCGGTAACATCCGGCAATAAAAAGTTTGAAATAGGTAACACAACCGTAAAAAGAATTATTAGAGATGAAATCGTTATCCTTTCACCAATTAATTCAGATACACTTGATACAAGATTGCCGGTACTTAATTGGACACGATTTACTCCAGGATTCAGTTTCACTTATACAATCGAAATATATACTGACGAACCTGAACCTGATCTTCAATGGCAAAAAGAAAATATATCTTCAGATGAAATTTTAACTCAAGTAGAAACCGAATTATCAGTCACCCTCTCAAATGATAAATTCTTTTGGGTAATCTGGTGCGTTGATGAATTTAATAATAGATCCCGCTCTAAACCGGCTGGGTTCACATTGAAATAATTATGGATATAGTTAACAATTTTGTATATATAAAAAATCTCACTAAAAATCAGTTTGAAGCACTTCTCTCAATAAGTCAGCTTTTAAATCGTGATGTTTATGAAGATGAAATTATTAGTGACATGCTGGACTGGGTTCTCCACGTTATAAATGCAGAGCGGGTTGTATTTGCAAGGTATGAAAAGGAGAAAGATGATTTCATTCTGATAGCGGCAACCAATGTTAATAAAGAAGTAGTTAATAGTTTGTCTGATTTTTCCGGTGGAATCTTAAAACAGGTAACCATAAGAAAACAACCTGTGCTTTTTCATGATGTTCAAAATGATGAAGGGATATCACAATTTGAAAGTGTACTTATCAAACAAATTCGTTCTGTAATTGGTGTTCCGCTCATTAAAAATGATGAGGTATGGGGAGTCATTCTAGCAGATAGCCAGTCCGATAGGAGAGAGTTTACCGACTCAAATCTGATATTTCTAAATTTTATTGCAAATCTGGTTTCTCTTGCACTTGACCGCGTGAGTAAAATAAGATTACTTAAAGAAGATAATATTCTTCTCAAACATCAAATTGAAGAATTTGTGACAGTTCCTGATATGATTGGGAGCAGTAAAGCCATTAAGGATCTAAGCAAATTAATTCATCGACTGGCTTCTTCAGATGCAACAGTACTTCTCCTGGGTGAAAGCGGAACCGGAAAAGATCTTGCTGCTAATGCCATCCATAAATTGAGTTTGAGAAGGCAGAACCCTTTCCTTGCGCAATTCTGTGGTTCAATACCTGATTCACTCCTCGAAAGTGAATTGTTCGGATACAAGAAGGGGGCATTTACGGGTGCCACGAGTGATAAAAAAGGGTTACTTGAGGCTTCAGATAACGGTACTTTTTTCCTGGATGAAATTGCAGATATATCAACCGCTCTTCAAGCGAAACTACTTAGAGTATTGGAAAATAAGGAGATAATTAGAATTGGTGATACTCAAGTAAGAAAAATTAATATTCGGATAATTACCGCCACTAACAAAAACCTTCAGCAGTTAGTAAAAGATGGAATATTTAGAGAAGATTTATTTTACCGACTAAATGTTTTTCCGATACGCATTCCCCCACTCCGAGAACGTAAAGAAGATATTCCTTTGCTTGCACGATATTTTATTGAAAAACTCGGTGGAAAAGAGATCAAACTTGGAAGATTCGCTCTCCTAAAACTTGAGAAATATCATTGGCCGGGAAATATCCGCCAGCTGATGAATGTAATTCAACGTGCTCTCATTTTGTGTGATGGTGACAGAATTGAAGAAGAACACATTATTATAGAAGACGATAATAGTAGTCTAAACTCCAACGGAACATTAGAGGATTTTATAAAACAGTTGCTTCTTAAAAGGCTTGAGGAACATAACGGTAATAGGACACAGGCAGCTGAATCACTCGGTGTTTCAGTTCGGTGGGTACAGCTTAAGCTTAAAGAGATGGATATTAAATAGCGATGGTAAAAATAAACGGTAACCATTCAATAGCTCACTACAAAGTTAAGTCGGTTTTGAAAAAAGATGACCACTCTGCCGTTTATTTAGCTGATGATACAAAATCAGGTGAAACCGTTATACTCAAAACTCTTAATACTGATGGATTGCCTGATCCTACAATAATAACGCGATTTAAAAGAGAATCCAGTCTTTTGGCTTCATTAAATCATCCGGGAATTATTACAGCTATTGATTCAGGCTCACATGAAAATCTGCTTTATATCACTTTTGAATATTTCGATAGCAAAAACCTCAGAACACTTCTTCAAGAGGGGATTGAGGAAAATGAACGCCGTTTCCTTTTCGTTAAACAATTTTTTTCAGCATTGAAATATGCCCACGAAAACAACATTGTTCACCGCGATATAAAACCGGAAAATATTTTCGTTGCCGAAAACGGTCATCTTAAGATAGGCGATTTCGGGCTTGCTACTGGGGGGAGCGAGAGTTTTGTCACTTCTCAATTTTCAGTTGTGGGTACTCCGGGTTATATGTCACCTGAACAAATTCTCGGACAAAAACTGACACCCAAAAGCGATTTATTCTCAGCCGGAATTGTTGTATACGAATTGTTCTCAGGAAGAAATCCATTTGTGGGTAAAGATGTAAATGAAACTCTCAATAATATTATCAATTTTAATGATGAAGAATTTTCTAGTAAATTCGAATCGTTACCTGAAGAAATAATTCCATTACTGAAAGCGTTATTGAAGAAAAACGAATCAGATAGGGAAGACTCAGCGTTTGATTTAGCGGAGTCTCTTCCGGGTGAAAATATTTTCTACTCCACAAAACGAAGAAAGAGAATTAAAAAGAGTTATATCTTCGCCGCTGCATTGGTAATCGTACTGACTTTTTTCATTTATCTTATAAATAATTTTGACTTTCCAAACGAATCTGCTAATGCTGATAATATAAATGTTGTTGAGGGAGTAGTTAATAAAGATACATCATCAAGTTTAGAACAAATGGTAAAATTGGATCAAGATGAAAATTTTGCAAAAGAAGTAAAGTCAATTGATCTTGCTGATTCAAAAGAAAATAGTCAGAAAACGGAAATTCAAAATACCGTCGTAGCTACAAGTTTAGATCAGGTAAAAACATACGGGAAATTATTTGTTGATTGCCTGCCATGGGCGACTGTTTATGTTGATTCTTTGAGGTATGAAACTACTCCGCTTAAAGAGAATATCTCGCTCACTACAGGGACACATAAAATAAAACTTGTGAATCCGGGTTATCCTGTATACTCAGCCGAAGTTAAAATTGAAGAAGGATCTATTACTCGATTAAAGATAAATCTTGAAACACTTGTAGGTTATCTTGATTGTAAAGTTCATCCATGGGGAGAAGTTTATATTGACGGTGAATTTAAAGGCGAAACTCCGTTAAGTAAACCTCTCAGATTAAGCCCCGGTGATTACAAAGTCCTTTTAAAGAACAAAGATTTTCCTGAAGCGGTTTTTACTGTGCAGATTTTGCAGAACGAAACTTTCGTTTTGAAACATAACTTTAAAAATCTTAACTAAATCGATTATAATGAAGATGGCATATTTATTGCACAATATAAAGCATGTATAAACAAAAAAAATATATAAAAATTCTTCTGCTGATAATATCACTCGTTATTACCGATAAATCATTTGCTCAAGGGGAATGGATAACTTTGGGAAATCTTTCCCGTGGATTGACTGGCGCAGCATCGGTTGTTGTTGATTCAACGATTTATGTGCTTGGCGGTTTTTCTGATTCAACTCAAAATGTTGTTGACTGGATTCAGAAATTTGATCCCGAAACTGGAAAATTCACTCTTGTTACAAAGATGAAATATAGGCGTGTTAATCTTTTTGCTGCAGTCTCTGATAGTTTAATCTACTATGGCGGAGGAGAAATTGGTCCAAGCCACCATACACCCGGATTTTTGGAGTGCTTTAATCTCCAGACAGGAATGGTTACTGTTATTGACACAAATAGACGATACAACCGTTTCTTCATGAGTGGAGTTATTTCGGATTCCATGCTTTACCTTGTGGGTGGTCAACCGGCCGAAGGACAACAACCCCCAGGGAGTAACCCCTACATAATGGAATTCAATCTTAATAAAAAAGAGATTACGTACGCATACTTCGGAATGTTCTCAAATAATTCGCTTCGCTCCGGACATATAACAATGCTAAGGAACAGATATATTTATATTTTCGGCGGCAATTATAATACTGTTCTTTCTGAGATTTATAGATATTCTCTCGATAATAAGCAGTTGAAGCGGATTATCCCTAATATGCCTGTTCCTCGTTCCAATGCTGCTGCAATTATAAACCCGACGAGTGAGGAACTTCTGATTATGGGGGGATTTAATGAAGGGAATTTTGCTCTTAATTCCGTGGTAAAATTCAAATTGCAAGACTCAGTATCAGTGGCAACTCAAAATTTCCAATCAATGAATTTCAAAAGGAAAAATTTTAATGCAGTTCTTCTTAACGGAAATATTTATGTGTTTGGAGGAACAAATGAATATGGACAACTTGTAAAAGCAATTGAAAAATTTCAATTGATTACGGATGTTGAAGATGAAAAAGAAACAAAAGTACTTTTATCTTATCGATTAGAGCAAAATTATCCGAATCCCTTTAATCCATCAACGAAAATCGATTTTCACATCCCTTCAGAAAGTTATGTAAATTTAACTATTTATAATATGCTCGGACAAACTGTAACAATTCTGAGAGATGAAGTTCTTTCTTCAGGTTTATACAGTCAAAACTGGAATGCAAGCGGAGTTAATAGTGGCGTTTATTTTTATGAATTGAAGACTAAGCCGCTTGGTCAAAAAACAATTGAGAATAAATCATTCAGACAAATAAGGAAGATGATATTCCTCAAATGAAAATTATTGCCGGATACTTTTTTTTACTCCTCCTAAGTTATTCATCTCTTGCGCAGGAGAATGATCAGCTTAAAAGATTAAATGATGTCTTTGAAGAATTCGAATATAATGAAGCAATAACATTTGCAGATTCACTGCTTCTCAATAAAAATCTTTCCATCCCAATTAAAAATGATATTCTTCTGATTAAAGCAATTTCGCATTACTCATTGTCGCAGGAAACTCAAAGCCGTAAATGCTTCATTGAAATGATTAAGAACGACCGAAATGTTCAACTTGATTCAAATAGTGTTGCACCAAAAATTTTAACTCTATTTCTTTCAGTAAAAGAAGAATTTCAAGATATTATTCCTCAACAACCGTTAAAAAATGACGACATTAATAAAGATATGCCATTCTTACCTGAGACGGAATTTAATAATCTTACTCTTCATTACGAAAACTTTACTGAGGCAATTTATAAGTCGATTTTAATTCCCGGTTGGGGACATTACTCTTACGGCAGTAGAACAAAGGGAATAATACTAAGCGGTGTTTCGTTAATTAATCTTGCCGGACTTATTTATTACAGTATTGATGCGAGAGAAAAAGAAAAAATTTATCTTGGATATATTGATCCATCTCAAATTCAGACGGCGTATTCTTCTTATAATGAATCATACAAAACACGAAATATTTTTATTGCTTCATTTATAGCTATATGGCTTTATACCCAAATTGATTTATTGATGAACAGCAAATCATGGAATTCTTCTGATCGTATTCCAATTCAAACCGGTTATTCTGCAGAACATTCAGGTTTTTTTGTTAAATTTTATTTCCCGATGTTTTGAGTGCGAAATCAAACAAAGATGTACGCAAATTTTTCGTACTTGAGAATAGAGTCGCTTCCTTTTTTATACCGAAATAAATAGATTTTCATATGGTATATCTTTTGCTGTGTTTATTTTGAAAAGTTAATTATTTACTAAATCTTGGAGAAACCATGAGACTCATAAAACCACTTTTTCTGATCATTATTCTTGGGACTTTCGCCTTCGCGCAAGTTACTCCTCCTGAAAATCTTACTGCTTCGGCAACCAACAACAACAGAAGTGTTAAGCTGAATTGGGAACATGCTCAAACGATAGGGGTAAAATATTTTGTTTATAAGAAAGATGCTCCTGCCGACGACACAACAAAACAGTTTAGGAGAATCGCTTTTGTTCACCATAAAGAATTTACTGATTTCCATTTGTTTGCAGGTGTAACTTATAGTTATTATGTGAAAGCAGTAATGGGACAAAATCAGAGTGAACCTTCTAATGTTGTTGAATTCACTCGTAATCTTCCAGTTTATACTTTCGGCAAAGTTAACGGATTTGTTCTTGATGAAACAACTTTACTCCCGTTGTTTAATGCAACTGTTAAGCTTTTACCTGCACCTAATACTACCTCTAGTATGGTAATAGCTAAAACAGATAGCAACGGATTCTATTCGGTACGTGTTAAAACAGGTGACTATAAGATTTTTACATTTGCTCGTGCTTATATTGGTGAGTATTACGATAATGCTGCCACCCCTGATCTCGCTGCAGTTCTAACAGTTGCAGAAAATGATTCGATGACACTCAATCAAATTTCACTAACAGCAATTGTCCCTCCGGTTGTTTATACTCTTTCAGGAACTGTTATGGATGCTGATGGTATTAATCCAAAGATGGGAAGAATAACTGCTTTTGTAAAAAACCGAATACACGTTCCTCATCATGGTTTTGGTAATTACAATTCAAGGACTGACTCCCTCGGGAATTTCATAATGAATGTAAGACTAGGTGATACAATTGCAGTATTTGTAAAACCTGATGACAATTCATTCAAATCAGAGTTTTGGGACGGAAAAGCAACAATTGATTTGGCTGACTTAATAGTAGTTACCGATAATGTAACAGGAATTAATTTTACACTGGATCCAAAACCGATTTATAATAATGGTGTTGCCGGTACTGTTTATGATTCAGCGGGTACATTAGGACTTAAAGGACATGTTTATCTTGTCAAAAAAGATTTAACAACTCCTAATCCTAACAATCTCAGAAGAAAAATTTGGGCTATTACAGATTCATTAACCGGAGCATTTAGTTTTTCTAATCTTGAGCCGGGCCAATATATTGCCCTTGCTGCAGCTCGTGGTTATAAAGCTTCATACTTCCAATATGACGGAAGCCAGAATATGGATTGGCGTTTAGCTGATTCAATAGTAGTAAATGATGAAGGTGTTGTTACCGAAATTAATTTCTACCTTAAAGCACGTATTTCTCCAAACGGTGGAACTGGTTTAGCGCTTTTCGGAAATACATTTGAAACTTCCGGCTTGGCTGCCGAAGGTGTTCTTACTTTCGTTTCAGATGCAAATGGAAATGTAGTAAGTGCTTCTGTCTCTGATCCTACAGGCTCTTATGTTCATGAAGGATTAAGCGATGGTTATTATATGCTTACGGCAAATACAATTAACTTTTCTGAAGCAAATGTTTCAGAAATCGATTTGAATCAAGAAACTGGAGATGTTGAATTAGATATTGAATTAACACCGGATGGAGCTACTTCAGTAAATAACAATTCTGTATTACCCGATGCATTTGAGTTATTCCAAAATTATCCAAATCCGTTTAACCCTTCAACAATAATCAAATTTGCTTTACCTGAGGCATCATTTGTAACATTAAAGGTTTATAATATTATTGGACAGGAAATTAAAACCCTTATCAGTAATGAATTCCTTAATGCAGGAAACCATGACATCACTTTTGATGCCTCAAAACTTGCTAACGGTGTTTATTTGTATAGAATAGAAACTGCAGGCATTTCAATAACCAAAAAAATGACACTGTTGAAATAAGTAGAAGAGATAGAACTGATTTAATCTCTTTTCAGAGTGAACCCTAAAAGGTGCTGATAACTCAGCACCTTTTTTATTTCTATAAATCTCCACATGTCAAGACTGTTTTTTTGATGTATAGATGAATCTTTGTTTTTCCTTTGTGATGGTGAGGGGTTAACTTGAATAAATTAGTACGACGTGAATAAAAACAGTTTCATTTCAAAACAGACATTTATTTATGATTTAGAAATTTTACGAAAATAAAAAACCCGCAAAACGGTTAATTTTGCGGGTTTTCGTGAGCGCGGGTGGGCTCGAACCACCGACCCTTTGCTTAAAAGGCAAATGCTCTACCCCTGAGCTACGCGCCCTTCTAAATTGTGATACTAGGATTTTCAAAATTCAGACTCCCAATTTAATCGTTTTTTTTTTGAAGTCAAAGTAAAAATTGAACCCAGACTTAAAAAAAGTTACATATTCATTTAATTCACACTCCTTTTTCTACTTTTCTTAATTTTCTTTTTATTATCTTAAACAGTTAAAATTCTGCAACTATTATTTCAAATCCGGAGAAATAAATGCATTTCGGACTTTCATCATCTTTAACTAAATATAGGTTTTTGGCTATGGGCTAATTTGAAGGAGAAATGTAAATGATTGGTCAAATACTGCAACCCGAAATTAAAGATCTCATTGATAAAAGAGATTTTTCTTCACTTAAAGAAGTTTTAATCGATTGGCCTCCCGCTGATATAGCCGAAGTGATTGAAGACTTACCGAATTACGAACAAGCAATTCTATTCCGAATTTTACCTAAAGAATTAGCAACCGATACTTTTGAATACCTCGATGTCGATACTCAAATTGATGTACTTAAGGCAATGGGTAATGAAGAAGTTACTACCATTTTAAATGATATGTCCCCGGATGATCGTACTGCACTTCTTGAAGAACTTCCCGCACCTATAATGAAACAGTTGTTAATGCTGTTATCGCCTACGGAAAGAAATATTGCACAGTCACTTCTTGGTTATAACGAAAACAGTGTCGGACGTTTAATGACCCCTGATTATATGGCTGTAAAAGAGAACTGGACTGTTAATCATGTTCTTGAGTACATAAGAAAAACTGGAAAAGATAGTGAGACTCTAAATATTGTTTATGTCATAAATGAAAAAGGGGTCTTGATTAATGATATTAAAATAAGAGAATTCCTTTTAGCTCCTCTTGAAACTACCGTAAGTGAATTAAATGATGGAAGTTATGTTTCTTTAAAAGTAGATGATGATCAAGAAACAGCAGTAGAACTATTTAAAAAATATGATCGTATAGCTCTCCCTGTAACCGATACATCAGGTATACTGATTGGCATTGTGACAATTGATGACGTTTTAGATGTAGCAGAAGAAGAAGCTACCGAAGACATTCATAAACTTGGCGGTATGGAAGCATTGGATGAACCATATTCTACAATATCAGTTTTTGGTATGATAAAGAAACGAGCCGGTTGGTTAAGTCTTTTGTTCGTTGGTGAAATGTTTACAGCTTCTGCAATGGGTTTTTTTGAACACGAAATTAGTAAAGCTGTAGTACTCGCTTTATTTATCCCACTTATTATTTCCAGTGGAGGCAATTCCGGTTCACAGGCTGCGACACTCGTTATTCGTGCTCTATCATTGGGCGAAATAACTATAAGAGATTGGTGGTTCATTATGAAACGGGAAGTTATTTCCGGATTAATAATGGGTACTATTTTAGCTTTAATCGGATTCTTTAGGATTTCGTTATGGCAGTTTTCTGCTCATTTATATGGTGACTATTGGTTTGTTATTGGATTAACGGTCGGTTTTTCGTTAATCGGAGTTGTTATGTGGGGAACACTAGTTGGATCAATGTTTCCACTCATTCTTAAAAAACTCGGTTTTGATCCTGCAACTTCTTCTGCTCCTTTTGTAGCCACATTAGTTGATATAACCGGGTTATTGATTTATTTCTACTTAGCTATAATTTTCTTAACAGGTTCATTACTCTAATTCAATAGAAAAATTTTAAGTGGCTGAAAAGTTTTTTATACTCAAATATTCAAGTTAATTTTGTATTCATTTTTTTTTGGAGATTTTATATGAAGGTTCCACTTTTAGATCTTAAATTACAATATCAGGCACTCAAACCTCAACTTGATGCCGCTGTTCTTAAAACAATTGAATCACAATATTTTATTCTTGGACCCGAAGTTGAAGCGATGGAAATAGAATTATCTGATTTTCTCGGTTGCAAATATGCTTATGGAATTTCATCGGGAACAGATGCACTCCTTCTCGCTTTAATGGCAATTAACCTTAAACCGGGGGATGAAGTTATAGTTCCAACTTATTCCTTCTTCGCTACAGCAGGTGTTGTATCCAGATTAAATGCAATTCCTGTTCTTGTTGATAATGATCTCGTTACTTTTAATATCGACCCTAAAGAAGTCGAAAAGAAAATCACTTCAAAAACTAAAGCAATTATTCCGGTCCACTTATACGGTCAAAGTGCCGATATGACTGGAATTATGGAAATTGCAAAACGTCATAACATATTCGTCATTGAAGATGGTGCACAAGCAATAAGCACCCAATATAAAGACGGTAGAGCTGTAGGAACAATCGGTGATATTGGCTGCTACTCATTTTTTCCAAGTAAAAATCTCGGTTGTTTTGGTGATGGTGGTTTGGTAGTTACAAATAATGACGAGCTTGCAAGAAATCTAAAAATCATGCGTGTACATGGTGGCGAACCGAAATATTATCATAAAGTAATTGGTGGTAACTTTAGACTTGATGCACTTCAGGCGGCTGTTATCAGTATTAAACTACCGCATCTTAATTCATGGTCAAGTGCAAGAAGAAAAAATGCAGCACTCTATTCTAAGCTTTTAATTGAAGCAGGCGTTGCTGAGGGAACAGGACATACTTCATTTGATGAAAAAAATAAAATCCTTTTACCGAAAGCTGTCTACAAACCTGAATCCTCAAAAGCTGAAATTGAATCGACAGAATTACCAAACTATCATATCTATAATCAATACATTTTACGCGTTGAAAAACGTGATGAAATTAGAGATTTCTTAACAAAAAATAATATCGGTTCCGAAATTTACTACCCGGTTCCTTTTCATTTGCAGGAATGTTTTGCTGAACTTGGATATAAAAAAGGAGATTTCCCTAATTCAGAATTTTCGGCAGATACATCCTTTGCAGTTCCGATTTTCCCGGAATTAACTTCAGAGCAGATTCATTTTGTAGTTGAAAAAATTGTTGAGTTTTTAAAATCAAATTAGAAAGAGAACCCTTTATGAGCGAAAATTATTTTTATATAGACAAATTTGCAGTTGTCGATGATAACGTTGAAATTGGTGAAGGAACAAAAATTTGGCACTTCAGTCATGTTCAGAGTGGTGCAAAATTAGGGAAAAAATGTGTGCTCGGACAGAATGTTAACATTGGAAATAATGTAGTTATCGGCGATTATGTAAAAATTCAAAATAATGTTTCAGTTTATGAAGGAGTTATTTTAGAAGATTATGTTTTTTGCGGACCTTCTATGGTCTTCACAAATATATCTGATCCCCGATCTAAATACCCTCAAGTTGGGGCAAAGTATTACAAAAAAACTTTAGTCAAAGAAGGTGCAAGTCTTGGTGCTAATTCAACAATTGTCTGTGGTAATACAATCGGACGATTTGCATTTGTAGGTGCCGGAGCTGTTGTTACAAAAGACATTCCTGATTTCGCTTTAGTAATTGGAAATCCCGCACGAATAGCCGGTTGGTTTAGTGAAGCAGGAGAAAAACTTAAGTTTGACGAAAGCGGTTTTGCAGTTTGTTCGCGTACCAACAAAAAATACTTTTTCGATGGAAAAATTGTAACTGAAGTAACCGAATAAAAATAATTTTTCTTATTAGTAAAGCTCCGGGCTAAAAATCCGGAGCTTTTTTTATAGATTAATTCGTAGTTAAAACAATAATTCCGCCTATTGTCATCGCCATTCCAATCATCATTTTAATAGTCATTGGTTCGCCTCCGATTATAACTCCCATCAAAGCTCCGAATAGCGGGGATGTAAATGCAATAGGCATAACTTTACCAAGAGGAGCCCCTTTAATTGCTGCATAAAAACAGAGCATTCCAACTGCACCGGCAACAACTCCACCCCCAATAATCATATACATTAATGCTTTCGGACTTGCTTCGGTTACACTCTTCCATTGAGGATAACTTACTGCAGCAAGTATTATCAACGCTACAGCAGTCCTGATTGTAATTCCCATTTGCGGAGAAAGATTTCCTAAATGGAGTCCTTTTTTTTCAAAGTAACCGCCGACTCCCCATGCGATTGCAGTTAATAGTGCGTATAGTTGTGGTCTCATTTTTCTTTTCTGTCTTATGTTGAAGATGTATAAAATTGTTTTAACATTCTTTAATAAAATTCCGTATGACTTTTATTCCCGCAGCTCCGGATTTTTCGGGATTAAATTGAACGCCGTAAAAATTTTCATTTTGAACTGATGCAGAAATTTTTGTTTTTCCTCCACATATAGCTGTGGTATAATGATTAACCGGAACATAAACATCTTGTTCGAAGTAAAATTGTTCGTCTGTCGAGATATCTTTTAGTAATGGTGATGCGGCAATTATCTCAATATTCATAAACCCGGATTGATTTATTGGGTCATCATCCGTTCCAAACGGTAAAGAGTTTGCGGGAATAATTCCAAGACATGATACATCCCCTTCAGCTGAATGTTCACATAACAATTGCATACCATGTCCGATAGCAAGGATTGGTTTTCTCATCATTCGCAGCATCGAAAATAAATTCATGAAGTGAAGACGCCGCATGACATAATCGGCTTTGCTATTGCTAAATAGAATTATTTTGTCTGACTTTAATATTTCAAATTCATCAGAAGTTACTCTATATGGGATATCAAATGTTTTTACAATACCCTCAATAGCACCAGTATTATCAGCACCATAATCAATAATAGAAATCATTTTAATCTCTTTTGTCCTTTATTACTCACGCAGAATCAGTAAAGTTCCTGCAATAATTACCGCTGTTGCAATTGCTTTTTTCAATAAACCCGATTCTTTAAATATTTTTCCACCGATAAGTGTTGAAAAGAAAACTGAAATTCTTTTCACCGATAAAACAAGTGCTACCGGTGCAATTTTAACTGCTTCGATTTGTGTCCATCTGTATCCGAAAGTTAAAACAGCAATTACAAATATCCATCCTAATAGTTCTTTATTTTCTTGAAGTGCGATAAAGAGTTGCTTCGATTTAGTTCTTCTGAAAATAGCTATTACTAAAAAAATTAAAGCAAAATAGAGATGTTGAAAAAACAAGAATGAATCCGGAGGCAATTTATAATCTTTCAAAATCACTTTGTCCATTATTGAACTTACTGTGAAAAGTAATAATGCACCTATCACATATCTGTGAAATTTCGATTTAATTAAAATGAGGTAAGGATCAAATATTTTCTGGTTCGATTTAACTTCTAGAATGTATGTTCCCGCTATTAGCAAGCTTATACCAACAATTTCTTTTTGAGCTAAATCTTCTGCAATGAAAAGAAAAGCGAAAACAGCAACGAAGCCCGGAGTGAGAGCTAACAAAGGAAGTGCACCGCTAATCTCCAAATTTTTAATTGCCAGCATTACACATAAAAATGCAGACGCGCCTAAAAGTGATTTTACAAAAAGCATTATTAAAGAAGCGCTTGATATTTTAGCCGGTTCAATTGTTGCAAGCAACGGGATTGAGAGCAAAAAAACAATAAGCGAAACTAAAACTGAAAAATCGATAGCCTCTAATTTTTTTAGCACCTGCTTTTGACTCAATGCAGCAGCGGCTGAAAAGAGTGCCGAGAAAAATGCGAGAATAAACCAGTTCATCAAAACCTCATTTACCAGGAAGTATACAATTTAACAAAAATATTTCTTCCCGGTTCAATATTTACAAAACCTCTATTGGTTGCAAGATGATTTCGATAAGATTTATCGAGTATATTCTCCACTCCGGTTATAAGTCGAACATGTATGAATCCGACAGAATATGGTCTTGTCGATATTGAAAGGTCAAAAGTTGCATAACCGGGAGTAGCTATTTCTCCCGTAGAAATTCTATTTTGTTTTGTAAAAAATAATGCTGACAAATCTGCAGTTAGAAATTCGAAGAAAGTAGATCGTAAACCAATTCGACCATTTAAAGGTGGAATTTGTGGAAGGGGCGATCTCTTTTCTCCGGCTGCTGATTCTTCAGTATATTCACCATAAACATAAGAAAGAACCGAATACAAATTCATATTTCGAGTTAACTCTGATTCAATATCAAAATCAAATCCAATTAAATGTGCTTTGCCCAAGTTGGTTTTAATTTTTGCAGGTCGATTATCGAATATCCCATCTTTCTCGGAGACTAAATCATTTAAGAGATTAACGAAAATATTTCCCCTCATTGAAAATGATGATTTCCAAACACGGATTCCTAAATCACCGAAAAATCCATGTTCGGGTTTAAGTTCGGGATTACCAACACGCAACGGAACATTACTCCCCTGGTCAATGTATTGATAACGCTCTTCAAGTGAAGGAGAACGGAATGATCTGGCAATATTTAATGTAGCATCAACATTGTCACTTAGTTTATAAAGAAATCCGGCATTTGTACTCCATGAAGTATTGGTTGCTTTAGATTCACTCCAGGTAACTTTTTGTCCTGCAGGTGTGTGGTTAATAACTCCATTATTGATTTCATAGACAGGTTGTAAAGTTGCTTTATTTGAAATATTTATAAGGTCAAATCTTCCGCCAAGTGTAATTGAGAGTTCGTTATTAAGTAATGAAAATTCATCTTGGACAAAAATTCCGGCACTATTAAAATTGGATTCGGGTATAGGTCTCTCACCAATTACTTTATTAATTGTAGCTGTCGGTGATACGACTGATAAAACTCGTTCACGTCTGCTATCGATATTTCGTAACCAAAAATCAATTCCTGCAACAAGAAAATTATTTTGATGCAATATCCAATCTGTTTGAAGTTGTAACCCTTGAACATAATGTCTTCCGGTAGGTAATATTTCTAAAACGGTTGTTTTTACTCCTGCAGCATTAGTTTGGGTCGGTGTGTTAGGAATATTTTCGACATCTCTTCTGATATTCTGAGTGAAATATTTTAATGAGAGATTTACTAACGAAGACGAAATATTTTTCCACGAATAGTGGGCTGAAAAAAGATCACGTTTAGCAAGTGTATATTTCACAATAGCATTTGATGGAAAAAGTGATGAGGCTCCGGGGATCCCGATATCATAACCACTAAAATTTTGGTAGTTAAAAACCAGTTCATGTTTCTCTGATAATTTAAACCCTAACAATCCACCATAGACTAAATCTTTATATTGACTATTCGGCAATTCTCCGTTTGGAGTCATTGTATTACCGGCTTGTCTCCCCGAGAATGACAATTTGCTCCTAAAAAAATTATTAGAAGCCGAAACGCTTAATGCGCCTCCCCTCGCATTATTGACACCAAGATATTCACCGTTTAATCTTCCGCTTGTAACAAATTTATCTTGGTACAAAGGTGTTTTTGAGATGATGTTGATAACTCCGCCAAGTGCCCCTGTGCCGTATAATGAAGATGCTGAACCTTTAATAACTTCAATTCGCTCAATATCGGAAATATCAAATAATGAAAGTCCGGCGGCTATATCAGTTGCCGTTTCAATTCTGTTTCCATCGATTAATGTTACAATATTTGACTTACTCAATCCGCGGATTGATAAATTTGTTCCCCAAATCCCATCGCGTGAAAGGGCTAAACCCGACTGCTGTTTCAGTAAGTCGGGGACTGACACTGCCGATTTAACTTCAATTCTTTTTGAATCTAAAACTTCAAGAGGCATTGCTGCAGTTTTTTGAAGTTGATAATTTTTCAAACTTACGATTAAAACTTCCCCCAATTCCACAGAAGAAGGATTGAGTTTAATATCTAAATTTATTTCATTTCCACTTATTGTTACCGAAAATCTTTTTACTTCATAACCTATGTGGGAAACTGTGTAGGTGTAGATTCCATCCGAAATGTTATTCACAGAAAAATTCCCATTTTCATCACTCGAAGTTGAGTATCTTGGATCGGAACAAATCAAATTTACCCCTTTTAATGGGAACAAAGATTTCGAATCATTTACAGTTCCCGAAAGTCGGCCTTCAGAGCCAACTAAAAGATTTAATATTGTAACTAAAATTAATGTTGTCATTATTACTACTCCATACTATAAAAAGAGGTAGATTTTACCTCACCGAATGTGCTTCAATCTTTGCAAGATTCATTCCATAAAGTGGCAAATAAAAATCAATTAATCAGCCTATAAATGAATTTTGCCTTTTTGGAGTGATGAGAATTTCTATTTTCGGTAAAACTATTATCTAAAAATTGACAAATGAATAATTCCCAAAAATTACTTTGTGAATGTTTATTGTTTTATGAATATTACACTAATCAAAATCGAATACTATAAGGAATTCTCATCATGATTAAAAAACTGACTCGAGTTGTCTTAACACTAATTCTTTTTATCTTCATCACCTTTGATTCAATTATTGCTGAAAGAGTTATTAGTAAAGGAAATATCAAATATCTGTCAAATCAGATGGTTATTAAATTTAAGGAGAACGTAAACGCAGATTTTACCGGAAGAGTATTTCTTCCCCAAACCGTATCCCAGAAATTGAGTTTCATGCAAGTCAACGACGTCACGTTTTTTCTAAAAGGTTTGAAGGCTATAGAAAATTCAGAACTAAACAGAATTGTAGTTGTAAAATACTCTTCGGAATTGGATCCTCTTCAGATAATTCCTCTATTAAAACAGGACAATAATATCGAATGGGCTGAACCGAAATTTGTTTATGAATTTAATTACATCCCTAACGATCCTGAATATTCAATACAATGGCATCTCGCAAAAGTTAAAGCTGCAGAAGCCTGGGATATTTCAAAAGGGGATACTTCAGTTGTAATCGGAATTGTTGATACAGGTGTTGATTGGGATCATCCTGACCTTGCAACCAATATCTGGCGAAATTGGAGCGAAATTCCAAACAATGGAGTTGATGATGATAATAACGGATATGTTGATGATTTAAGAGGGTGGGATTTTGGAGGACTAATCGGAATTCCCGATAATGATCCGATGGAAGATCGTCCTGATCATGGAACTCATGTGGCGGGAATTGCAAGTGCCGTAACAGATAATGGCATTGGAGTTGCCGGGCTCGGATTTAATTGTAAAATTATGCCTGTGAAAGTTTCAAGTGATAATAACCGAAACACCTCAGGTCAACCTTATGTATTATATGGTTTTGAAGGTATTGCTTATGCTGCAGAAAACGGTGCAAAAGTAATTAACTGCTCATGGGGTGGGGGAGGTTATTCAATCGCCGGGCAAACTATAATTGATTATGCAACTTCGCTAGGTGCATTAGTTGTAGGGGCTGCCGGCAATGATAATTCAAGTGAATCATTCTATCCGGCTAGTTATAACAATGTACTTTCTGTTGCCGCTTCCGGTACGAATGATGTTAAGGCTAGTTTTTCAAATTATGGGAATTCTGTCGATGTTATTTCTCCCGGAGTAAGTATTCGTGCCACATGGCAGAATGATACTTACACTTATCTTAACGGAACTTCTATGGCTGCACCTCTTACTGCAGGACTTGCGGGATTAGTAGTATCTTATTTTCCGCAATTATCCCCACAACAAGTTTCAGAAAGAATAAGGGTCACATCCGATAATATTGACGCATTAAACTCCGGTATTTATAAAAATAAATTGGGCAAAGGAAGAATTAATGCACAAAATGCATTATCGGCAGAAAATCCTAAATCAATAAGAATTACCGAAGTATTCGTTTCCGATGCACAGTTCGGAAATAATGACGGAATTTTTCAACCCGGTGAATTATTAACTGTCAGATTTAACGGGAAGAATGTTTTAACTGCTGTTAATAATCCTACCATAACTTTGAAAACATCATCACCAGGAGTCTCTATAACCGGTTCCTCAGGGAATGTTTCACCCGGAGCTTTGGCAACCGGACAAACTTTTTCGATAAATGATGGTTACTTTACTGTTCAACTTGCTTCAGTATTAATACTGAATTTGAGTCTTGATTTATTATTTGAAATAAATGACGGTGATTATAGTGATTATCAATGGTATTCAACAATTGCTAATCCAACCTTTGCAACAGTCAATGTTAACAATGTTGCGATGACGGTTACAAGTAAAGGAGCTTTGGGATTTAACGACTTTCCTCAAAATCTACAGGGAAAAGGTTTTAAGTATAAAAATAGTCAGGGATTGTTTTTTGAAGGGGCTTTCATGTTCGGAAATTCTTCGACGAGAGTTTCAGATGCAGCAAGATTTTTGCTTACACAAAGTACCGATTTTCAAGTTGTTAAACCTTTTACAATTAGCAGTCCCGGCTCTATTGCTGATCAGCAGGGGAATGCAATCTTTAATGATAATGGTGCCGGTGCAGGAGCTTTTAATATCGAAACACATCTGAATACATATTCTTATTCTTCTGTGGAAGATGAAGATTATATAATTCTCGAATATAAAATGGTAAACAAAAGTCAGACTGATTATACCAATATGCACGCAGGACTTTATTTTGATTGGGATCTACCTGAATCCGATTATGAAAATAATATTGCTGCTTACGATCAAGTTAACAACTTCGGTTATGTTTATAATACTTCCGGCGCTTCAAATATAAGAAGTGCTATAGCATTAATATCAGGCAATCAGTACAACTATTATGCAATTCATAATTACGGACTCGACGGCGGAATTTCTGTGAATGATGCAAGCGGTTATACCACTGAAGAGAAGTGGACAACTCTTTCCAACGGATTAAATAAGATAATTGCCGGTAAGGCTGATATTTCTAATGTAATTTCCGGTGGTCCTTACAACATAAATAAAGGTGATACTTTGCGAATAGCATTTGCTATTGCTGCTGCAGAAGATTCAACAAAACTTCCACAAGTTGTGACGAACTCAAGAGCTAAGTATCAGCAAATATTAACTTCGGTTGAAAATGAAGATGTGGTATTGCCGGAAAGATTTGAGTTATCTCAAAACTATCCGAATCCTTTTAACCCAGTGACAAAGATCAGGTTTTCAATCCCTTCGGCTATGCCGTTTTCAAATGTTACTATTAAAGTTTATGATCTTCTAGGGAGAGAAATAGTCATACTCTTAAATGAAATGAAACAGCCCGGTTCTTATGAAATAGAATTAGATGCAAGTAAAATTGGATTATCAAGCGGAATATATTTCTATAAAATAAATGCAGGCTATTTTACAGACACAAAGAAATTAATTCTGTTGAAATAGGAGTCATCAGTTTAGAGTAAACAATGTATGTAGAATAAAAGAATTGTTTGATTTGCAAAAGACTTCATTCATATTATGAATAATATCATGTGGATGAAGTCTTTACTACTTACATTCCTCCAAATATTATTATTTACTCTTCCACAATTTTGGTTCATAGAACTCTTCGCGGTGTAAAAATTACAAATCTCTACGTTAAGTTTTGTTGCCTTACACCAATAACCCAATTTGACGAAACTAGTAAACCCATTATCAAAACTTCATTAGTAAAACCAACGTCTCAAATCTCTAAAAAGCAATCATTATCTCCTTGCTTCAATCTGATCCCTCAATTGGAATGAGTTCAATAGCATTGGCTGGTTATATTGCGTTTTATATTTTTATTGCATCTATCATAATAATGATATAATTTCGATACCAAGTTAGGAGAAAACAATATGCCAATAATTAAGCCAATATCGGATTTACGAAACAAATCAAATGAGATTTCTGAATTAGCACATAACGCTAATGAACCAATTTTCATAACAAAAAACGGTGAGGGAGATTTGGTTGTTATGTCCATGTCTCACTATTCTAATATGCAATTAAAACTTGATTTGTTATCTAAACTTTCTACAGCACAGAATCAAAGAGTCGAAGGTGACAAAGGAAAAACATTAAAACAAGTTATGGCAAATATTAGGAACACTATTAATGTCGGCAGTTAAATACCAAGTTCGACTTCTTAATATAGCTGAAGAAGACTTTACAGAAATTATATCATTCATTGCCGCAGACAATCAAACTGCAGCAGATGTCCTTGCAAACAAAATTGAAAAGAACTTATTACTATTATCCGAAAATCCTAGACTCGGAAGAATACCTCGTGATGAAGAAATAAAAAATCTCGGATATCGTTATATCATTATTCAAAATTATATCATCTTTTATACAATTGAAGAAAGAATAATTTTGGTTCATCGAATCCTCCACGGTGCAAGAAATTATAAATCTCTTCTTTAGTTTTTCTTTCCTTACACCAGCAACCCGATTGAACTAAACGAGTACACCCATTATTAAAATTCCACTTGAAATTCCAATGTCTTAAACCTCTAAAGAGAGAAGCATTATCTCCTGACTTCAATCTCATCCCTTAATTGGAATCAGTTCATTAGCAGTCCACAATCAATGCCTTGCATTAATTAAAATAATAACCGACCTTATATCCATTACTTACAGGCAGTTGTAGCAGTCACGCGAAATGGTGCAGTGAATAACTATGCCCGTTTAGCAGTTTTGCTCCGGAATTTATTGTTTAAAATATTGGTGGACAGTTTGTTTATAACTACTGTACCCCGTTCAAGAATTTAATTACGTAAAAACGAATTCCGGGCCTGTAATTTTTTTAGCCATTTTTTGGTCAAC
>JAGUXE010000110.1 GCA_020061995.1 Ignavibacteriales bacterium
AAACAAAATTACTCATCGCTTCTCAAAGATAGGTTCTAAACCTGAATTAAAATCAGCAAATATTTACGACACAGTTTATAAGGTTACTGAATATTTCAAGAGGAGACTTCCTCAAAGCGGGAAGAGTGTTGCAATATCAGTTGAAGGCAATATCGAACTTGTTGGAAACATTAATGCTCCACTTTTCGAATGGGTAATTGAAAATCTTATAAAAAACGCACTCGATGCGGTAGATCAGGAAGATGGTGTAATTTCGATTGTGATTAAAGAGAACAAAAACAAAATCGAGATCGATGTTACAGATAATGGAAAAGGAATTGACATTAAAAGGAGAAAAGATGTTTTCCGACCAGGCTATAGTACTAAACGGCGCGGATGGGGTTTGGGATTGAGTCTGTCTAAAAGGATAATTGAAGAGTATCACAATGGGAAAATTTACGTAAAAGCATCTGTTGTGGGAGAAGGAACAACATTCAAAATAATTTTAAATAGAACAATTTAAATTTAACTCATCTCCAACATCTTCTCAATCGGTCTTAATGCCTTCAAGCGTAATTCTTCATCCATAATAATCTGTGGAGAATTATTTTTCATACTTAAATAAATTTTTTCGAGTGTGTTTAGCTTCATGTAGGGACAATTATTACATGCACATTCGTTTTGTGGAGGTGCCGGGATAAAAGTCTTATTAGGAACTAACTTTTCCATCTGATGAATAATTCCAGGTTCCGTAACAACGATATAGTTTTCCGCATTATCTTCTTTAACATACTGAAGCAGTTTGCTTGTTGAACCGATGAAATCTGCGTGTCGTAATATAATCTCTTCACACTCAGGATGTGCAATTATCTTAGCTTCAGGAAACTCTAATTTCAACCCGATGATTTTTTCTTCGCTAAATGCTTCATGAACAATACATGTCCCCTCCCATAAAAGCATATCTCGCCCGGTCTTTTTGCTTAAATATTTTCCGAGATTTCGGTCCGGAGAAAAAAGGATTGGTTGCTCTAATGGAATTTGATTAATGATTTTTTCTGCATTACTTGAAGTACAAATAATATCACTTAAAGCTTTTACCGAAGCTGAACAATTGATATATGTTATTGCTACATGTTCCGGATTTTTTTCTCTAAATAATTTAAACAAATTTGGCGGACAACTATCTGCTAATGAACAACCAGCGTCCATATCGGGAACCAATACTGTTTTTGCCGGATTTAATATTTTAGCAGTTTCAGCCATAAAATGTACTCCTGCAAAAACTATTACCTCAGCATCTGTGGCTTTAGCTTTTCTTGCCAATTCCAGACTATCACCGATAAAATCTGCAATATCTTGAATTTCGGATTCTTGATAATAATGAGCAAGTATAACGGCATTTAACTTACTTTTTAATTTTTGAATTTCTTCAATATAATTTATTTGATCATTTTTTTTTTCACCAAAAAACATGGTTTCCTTCTAAAACTAATTGCGAATGTACTACAAAAATAATTTCTTAAAATTGAAAATCTTTTCCCAAAGATAACAAATATTGCGCTTTATATTACAATTTGAGCTGAAAATCGGTTGATAATTGATGGCATGGGAGTTGTTTACTCTTGCACGAAAGAATATAGAAATATGTTTTTCAACATAGCACCCTCCTTATAGTAACACACACAGCTGCCGTGGTCTTGCCCTCTTCCACGGCAGTTTTCTTTTTAAACAAACCAAAATGAAATTAAGCAAAAAAAAAGAGAGACATGTAACAGTCTCTCTTTTAATAAGATTTACTATATCATTGTTAAATAATATATTTGCCACGTTTAGTGTAGTGTGTATGAAGTAATTTATGTGATAATTCCGAACAAGGTCCTTCAGGAATGAATTTCTCATAAATATATTTTACATGTTGATTTTCATGAGATTTTCTAATCGGTAATCCTTCTTCTTCAGCATAAATTGCTTTAGCTCTCTGTTTCCTAATTTCTTCAGAAGTAGGAATTGGTTGACCACCACCACCTAAACAGCCACCGGGGCAAGCCATTATCTCAACAAAATGAACATCTGAGAGTTTTCCTTCACGTAAAAGTTCCATAACCTGTTTTGCGTTTGCAGTACCATGAGCGACCATAAATTTAAAATTTACCCCCTCAAGAAAACTATATTCAGGTAATACATTTTCAAGTTTAACTGAAGCTTCTTTTATTCCTTCAAATCCACGACAAACTTCAATGCGAAGGTTTTCAAACGGAACTTCTCTACCCGTCACAAGTTCATAAGCTGTTCGAATCGCAGCTTCCATAACTCCACCGGTTGCTCCAAAGATTAATCCTGCACCGGATGCTTCGCCGAAAGGTTCATCAAAACCGGACTTTGGAAGTTCTGGTAAATAAATACCGGCTTCACGAATCATTTTGGCTAATTCTCGGGTAGTTAAACCATAATCAACATCTCTAAATCCTGAAGCATCCATCTCTGGTCTATTGCATTCGAATTTTTTTGCTGAGCAGGGCATCAGTGAAACAGAAACGATATCTTTGGGATCTATCCCCTGCTCTTGAGCATAAAATGTTTTAATAATTGCACCGAACATCTGTTGTGGTGATTTTGCGCTTGATAAATGATCTAGATATTCAGGATAAAAGTGTTCGATAAACTTTATCCACCCCGGAGAACATGAAGTAAATTGAGGTAACTTAACAGAAGTATCTTTATCCACAATAGCTTTTTTAAGACGTGTTAATAACTCAGTTCCCTCTTCAAGGATCGTCAAATCAGCGGTGAAATTTGTATCAAAAACACGATCGAATCCAATTCTCTTTAAAGCAGTATTTAACTCGGGAGTAAAAGAATGTCCGGGAGCATAACCAAATTCTTCACCTATTGCAGCTCTTGGGGATGGTGCTGTTTGTATAACAACATGTTTATTTGGATCATCAATTGCACGCCAAATTTCATCTGATGGATCATTTGAATATAAAGCACCGGTTGGACATCTGTTTATACATTGTCCACAATTTATACAAATAACATCCTGCAATGATTTATCGTAAAATGTACCGATTTGAGTCTTGTCGCCTCTATTAATTGCTTCGAGTACACCAACTTCTTGTAAATCAATACATGTCCTTATACATCTTCTACAAAGAATACATTTATTCATATCACGAATTACAGATGTAGAGGAAAAATCAACTTCATATAAAGGTTCTTTAATGTGTCCAAATCGCATATTATCAACGCCGTACTCTTGAGCAAGAGTTTGAAGTTCACAGTTCTTATTCTTTACGCAAGCATAACAGTCCCCATGATGTTCACTCAATAATAAGTCGATAATATTGCGTCTAGCTTTTCTTACCAATTCAGATGAAGTTTTAATCTTAATTGAAGCGGTTATTGGGAATGAACAAGATGCTTGTAAAGTTTTCATTCCATCTACTTCTACCACGCAAACCCTACATACACCTGCGATACATAAGTCGGGATGATGGCAAAGTGTAGGAATATGAATATGATTATCTCTACAAGCTTCTAAGATTGTAGTCCCTAACGGTACCGTAACTTTCTTCTCATTTATTTGGATGGAAATCATTCCACCGATAGTATTTAGATCCTGTGGTTTTTCGACTTTAAAAGGCTGTTGACTAGTCGGTGCACGTTTTATTGTATCAGGCATGATTCACTCCATTTCCATTAGAACTAAAAATTTCATCCTTAAAGTTTTCAAGAATTGAGATAAAAGGATTCGGACTCGATTGCCCCAATCCACATTTCGATGCAACTTGCATAGTTTTGCTTAAATCTTTTAGGGAGTTTATGTAAGCAAATGTATAATCCCCTTTTTCTATTTTTTCAACACATTCAAGTAATTTAATATTACCTATTCTGCAAGGTGTACATTGACCGCAAGATTCTTCAACAAAAAACTCCATAAAATTCTTTAATACTTTCAACATCTTTCTTGATTCATTGAAAATCATTATCGAACCACCTGTTGAAGCATCTTCATAAGAAAGTTTTCTGTCAAATTGAGATTTTGGAATACAAATCCCTGAAGCTCCACCAACTTGTATTGCTTTTGTATTAACAGCTCCAACAATCTCGATCAATTCGTGTAGTGATGTCCCCCAAGGTAATTCATAAACGCCCGGTTTTTCACAATCACCGGAAACTGAAAACAACTTTGAACCAGTTGATTTATCTGTACCGTGCGCTTTGAACCAATCAGCCCCTTTGGTAATTATCTGAGAAATTGAGGCTAACGTTTCAACATTGTTAACAACTGTCGGATACCCCATATAACCGGTATTCACCGGGTATGGTGGTCTATTTCGTGGTTCACCTCTATGACCTTCAAGCGATTCTATTAAAGCTGTTTCCTCACCACATACATATGCACCAGAGCCTAATCTAATTGAGATATCAAAATTGAATCCTTCTTTACCAAGAATATTTTTCCCGAGTAAATTATTATCACGCATTGATTGAAGAAAATCTTCAAGTTCTTCAAGCATAAAAATGTATTCACCTCGCAAATAAAGGATGCCTATTTCTGCACCGATGGTGAAACCGCCTATTACCATTCCATCAAAAACCAGGGCAGGATATTCGGTAAGTAGAACTCGATCTTTAAATGTTCCGGGTTCACCTTCATCAGCATTACAAATCATATACTTCTTATCAGCTTTTGAAGCTGCAACCAGCATCCATTTTGTAGCTGTAGGAAAACCTGCGCCCCCACGCCCTTTCATTTTTGATTCACGAACTTCAAACAAAATATTCTCGCGCCCAATTTCGAGTGCTTTCTTAATACTGCTCCCCGGTTCATAGGGTGAGAATATTACTGCTCCCTCACGTTTTGTCTTTTCTATATTTAATTCCATCTCTTTTTCCTTACTTCGTATCGTTTAAAATTTTAACTGCAGTTTCAGGATCAAGCTTTGTATAGATTTTATCATTTACAAGCATTGCCGGACCTTGATCGCACATACCAAGACAACTTGTATATTCAAGTGTCCATTTTTTATCGCGCGTTGTTTCATCAAAATTGATTCCTAATTCACGCTTAAGTGCGTTCTCGATCTCTCTTTTCCCAACCATATCACATGAAATAGTTTTACATAGACGAACAATATTTTTCCCCTGTGGATATCGGTGAAGAAAATTATAAAAAGATACAACACTATAGACTTCGACGGGATGAATATCTAAGAGTCTTGCAACTTCTTGCTGAGCAAACTCAGAAATATAATTATGTCTTTTTTCAATAATTTGCAGTATCGGTAAAAGAGCAGATCTATCTTTACCAAATCGTTCAATTAGCAATTCAATTTCTTCTGATAGTGAATTTTTTTCGTAAACTAACATCTCTTAATTCTCCGTTCTTACTTTAAGAAACTTTTCAACTTTAGCAATCAGCAATTCAGGAGAAATTGGTTTTTCGATAAAATCATCCACGGGAACTAATTCTCCAATACCGAATTGCAGACCAGTACTTTTTGAAACAGATGTATACATAAGAATTGGGATCGTAAATCCTTCCTTACGTAAACGCTGAGCCAGAAAGAATCCATCGTCAGGTTCAACCATGATAACATCAAGAATAATTAGATCCGGAGAATTTTCTTTGACGAGTTTCAATCCTTCATCCGGATTCTGTGCTGTTAGTACTTCGTAACCCTTAGCTCTTAATACTAAGCTACTGGCTTCGAGAATATCGGAGTCATCATCAGATCGGAAGAGCACC
>JAGUXE010000270.1 GCA_020061995.1 Ignavibacteriales bacterium
AGATCTCTTATTTCTTTTGTTGGATGGAAAAAGAATATTCCATGTTCCGGTTTGGATGTATAATCTATTGAAAGGGTTATCGTATCCTTATTTGAGAGTTCCTTATGCATTTCGATAAAGAGATATTCATCATCATTTGTAAAGGGGAGAGAAAGAGTATCAAGTTTTACATTTTTAATTTCAGTAGTTTTTGAATGAAGAACCAAACGGGTGAATTTCTTTGTGAGTGGAGTAAATGTAAATTTTTCGTTACCCTGCACGATTGCCTTTTCAAAATTGAAAGTTAAATCTAACGCAATATGAATCTGATCATAGTCGCGTGTTTTTTCATCAAGAACAAATTGCTGTCCATGCAGATTATTTAGAAAAATCTGAAAAAAAAGAATTATGAAGTAAAAAAAAGTTTTCATGAATACCCTTTATATTTCACGAAAATGAGACATTATAATTAAGATTAAACAATGATTATCAACCAGAACGATATATAAATTATTTAACAGGAACTGCCCAGTCCGGAAATTGTGAAAGATTGATATCAAATATCACCGTTCCGAACAAATAAACAAAAATAGAAATAATGACTATCCCAATAATATTAAGAATGATTCCTGCTTTAACCATTTCGCTAATTTTAATTCTATTGCTTGCAAAAATAACTGCATTTGGCGGAGTAGCTACAGGGAGCATAAATGCCATTGAAGCAGAAATTGTAGCATTTAACATCAATAATAATGGATTAAGCCCTAGAGCAACAGAAATTGAGGCGAGAATCGGGAGAATCATTTCTGCAGTTGCAGTATTCGAAGTTAATTCTGTTAGGAATGTAATGCCGGTTCCTACAGAAATCATTAAATAGAATGGATTTAGCCCTTTCAATGCAACAAACTGATTACCAATACTTTCGGAGAGACCACTAACAATAAAACCTTTTGCTAGCGCAAATCCACCTCCGAATAGTAAAATAATTCCCCAGGGTACTTTATGAAATATTTTTTGATCTATAATCATTTTATGTTCACTACTGTTCTTTGTCGGAATCACAAATAAAATTAAAGCCATACCGACTGCAACTGTTCCGTCATTAAAGTATTCGGGATTATCAAATAAACTTGACCAACCCGGAATTATTGTAAAACCTAAATTAAGTGAAGATCGGAAAACCCATAATAATGCAGTAAATAAAAAAACTAATCCCACTCCCTTTTCTTCAAAACTTATTTTCCCAAGTGATGAATATTGTTCAAGGATAACTTCTTTTTTAAGACTAAGTTCTTTTGGAATTCTATAAAGTAGTTTGGTTAATAAAAACCAGGTTGAGATAAAAAGTATTATACTAATCGGAAAAACCATTTGGATCCAATTAGCAAAAGAGATTTCGGGAGCTGAAGGGAAAATTATATGCAAGATTCTTACAAAAGATAGATTTGGAGGTGTTCCTATCAGTGTTGTAATTCCTCCGATTGAGCAACTATATGCTATTCCGAGCAAAATACCGACAGTTAAATTGTGAGCTTTTTCTATTGAACTGTTTTCTTCTATCTCATGAATAATCGCTAACCCGATTGGAAGCATCATAACAGCAGTAGCAGTATTGGAAATCCACATTGATAAAAAAGCTGAGGCAGTCATAAAACCGAGTACAATCGAATTTGGTTTACCACCAAATAGAAGAATTATTCTCAACGCAATTCTTTTGTGAAAATTCCATTTTTCCATTGATAATGCAATTATGAATCCCCCCAGAAACAAAAAAATTGTAGAGTTTATATATGAGGAAGCAATTTGTTCACCGTTTAGTATTCCAAAGATAGGGAAGAGGACTAACGGTAACAGTGATGTTGCTGCTAATGGGATAGCCTCGGTAATCCACCAGACTGCCATGATAAAGGCAATTGCTGCCATCCTGGTTGTATTTAGATTTTGTGGATTTAATTCTGTAAAAAGAAGAATTAAAATTGCCCCGATTATTCCAGCAATAAATCCTATTTTTTGTTTAACGTTCATTCACTCGATTTAAATTTATGGCTTTTAACTTAGTTAAAATTTTTCATTTACTGAAATTATAATTTAATTAGGATGCTGTTCTTTACCACGAATTCGTTAGGGTGACCGCAAGTGAATGATCGTCATGCTGATGCTTCGCCGTGGCGAATCAGCATCTTTTCGTACGGTGCAGATCCCGAAACAAGTTCGGGATGACATCATAATATGAGGCATTCTGTTCAACAATTTGTTTCAGCATCTTTACGCAAGTTTGGTTATTCTGAATCATTTAAGCAATTTTTGTACAGTTGTATTATGTTTGCTTATATTCGTAAAAAGAAAAAGGAGGATTTTATGAAACTTTCGGGAAAACGAATCTTAATGTTTGTTGATGATATTTATGAAGATCTGGAACTCCTTTATCCAAAATATAGATTTATTGAAGAAGGAGCTGAAGTAGTTGTAGCAGGTGGTGAACAAGGAAAGGTTTATAGCGGAAAACATGGTTATCCGATTAAAGCTGATACATGTTATGATGATATCAATTCCAAAGAGTTTGACGCTCTCATTATACCTGGAGGATTTGCCCCCGATAAACTAAGACGCTCGGACAAAGTATTATCTCTCACAAAAGAAATATTCGAACAAGGTAAACTTGTTGCTCATATTTGTCATGCCGGATGGATTCCGATTTCAGCAAAAATTATGAATGGTTTCACAACCACATCAACTCCGGGTATCAAGGATGATTTGATTAATGCAGGTGCTACTTGGATTGATAAATCGGTTGTGATTGATCGTAATATGATTTCTTCCAGAAAACCGGATGATTTACCTGATTACTGCAGAGCAATTATAGATTATTTAGTTAATAATCCTGTTTAATTTAAAGGTAGATAGGATACAAAAATTGAAACAAATCTTATTCTCATTTTTAATGCTGATACTGTTTATCGGATGTAATGATGATTCACAAACCCCTTTATTATCAGTACCGAACAACGGTTATGAAACCAAAGAGATCGCTGATATTATTTCTAAAAATTGTGCAACTTCCGGCTGCCATACCGGTAATAATCCCGTTCATGGACTCTCATTTGATTCGTATGAATTAATGAAAAAAGGTTCTACCGGCAGACCTCTTGATGACTCAATAGGACATGGACATAATTTCTTAAGTAAGCTTTCTCATGGAAATGAACCTTACGGAGGGGAAGCTGTAATTCCATTTCGTCCCGATGAAAGTTTACTCTACAGGTTAATAACTGGAGCTGTTGAAGACCCTCTATTTGTGATGCCTTATCTACGTCCAAAAATATCAAATAGTGACATTGAGATTATTCGTAAATGGATTTTGAATGGGGCAAAAAATGATAAAGGGGAAGTTTTATATAATTCAACATTGAATTCGGTATATGTTGCAAATCAAGGAAGCGATAAAATTTCGGTTATTGATTCTGAGTTAAAACTTGTTAAAAATATTATCGATGTAAATTATATTTCAAATTTTCTAGAATCTCCCCACAATATTCAAATTAAAGGAAATTATTTATTTGCTACTTTGATTGCATCAGGGCGATTGTTAAAAATCGACAGAAATAGTAATCAGCTTATTTCATATGTCAATAATTTAGTTTTTCCGGGAATGATAGTTCTTTCACAAAACAGTGAAACTGCATTCATCTCTAAATCCTCAACAGCGGTCGGTTCTTATCAAGATATTTATAAGATTAATACAAATTCCATGACAGTTATCGATACCATACTTATTCCGATTGCCGGAATTCCGCATGGTATCGCACTCTCAAAAGATGATAAAACACTATTTGTTGCTAATCTTACAAGAGATAGAATCTATTTTATAGATACAGATTCTAAGGAGATTAAATTGTCAGTCTCATTATCCACAGGTGTAACATCCGAATTTGCACCTATGCATATTTATCTTACTCCGGATGGCAAAGAACTCCTGGTTTCGTGTATGAATAAAAATGTAGTATTAATCATCGATACTGAAACGGGAACTATTAAGCAATCAATCGAGGTAGCTATGCACCCGATGCAAATGGCATTAACTTCTGACGGAAACAAACTTTTTGTTACCTCAATGCATGAACCGAAAATTGTAATACTAATAAAAAACGGAGATAGTTGGTCTCTTAAAGGGGAGATTGGACACCAGGCATTTGTAATGCTATACGGTGCTGACCTTAGCAGCGATGACAAGTACTTATATGTTACTAGTTCCAATCAAATTAACGGATATAAACCAAGATATAAAATTCCGGGTATGAATCGTCAATCGAATGTTTGTATAATTAATACTTTAACAAATGCAGTCGAGAAGATAATTGATGTAGATTCATACGCAACCGGAATAACAGCAAGATAAAGGAAAATTTTATGGAAAAATTAGCAATCTATCCGGGAACATTCGATCCCGTGACAAACGGACATATAGACATAATTTTAAGAGCAGCCGAATTATTCGATAAAGTTGTTGTTACTGTTGCTCGTAATCTGGCAAAGCAGCCACTATTTACAACCGAAGAACGAGTATCGTTATTAATTGAAAGCCTAAAAGATTTTAAGAATGTTACAGTCGATTCATTTGATGGGTTAGTTGTCGATCATGCACATGCAGTTAAGGCGAGTGCGATTATCAGAGGTCTGCGTGCAGTTAGTGATTTTGAATATGAATTTCAAATGGC
>JAGUXE010000387.1 GCA_020061995.1 Ignavibacteriales bacterium
GCCATTTCTTTTTTCATCTAACATCCGATTAAAACCAAAAGATTCTCGTTCATGTGGTTATACAGACGGAAAGTATGTGTTTCAGTTCTTCTGATGAAGCATGAAAGCACCGTAGGTGCAAAATATCTATAGGAAGAAGAACCGATCTTCTTTTGTAGCTCCGTCGGAGTTAGTTTCTATAACAATGTCGTTCCGCTGGGACTAAAAAATAAAGATACTCATAATATCAACTTAGAACAAGATGATTGAAATACTTGCAAAATCAGATCCAAAGCAAACGCTTGTTGAGCATGTTCATGATTGCTTGGTGATGTTACACCGAGTACTCGAATGGAAACGGTTATTATTAGAAAGTTTTTGCAATCGCTGTAATGTATCATTTGGTGAATTGCACCATAGGCTTTTTCTTGTCATTGCGTTTCACGATGCCGGGAAAATAGACAGACGATTTCAGGAGAAAATTCAATGCGTGGATTGTCAAACAATTCGTAAAATGGGAAGCGGTAAAACTTGCAAGAAACATTCAGGGGGAAATTATCGTGAATCGCATCCGTTGAGTTCTCTTGTTTTGTTAAAAGGAGTACTCGATAATCCATTATTAAAATTCAAAGGATACTTTCCTGAGTTGTTTACCGTTGCAACACATCATACTATGCTGGTGAATAATACATATGATACTTTTGATGAATGGGAGTCAAAATACATCACTGATTATTTATCTGAATATTTTCAACAAGTGAACAACTGGGCTAAAGAATTTGGAGTTAAAGAACACAAACAATTACAAGTTTCACAGAACACAGTAAAAGAATTACCTGTTGATATATTCTCGGATCTAAGAGAATCAATTAGTGTTATGAGAATGGGAATAGGAGAGACTGACTACCAATTAGCACGTGACGCTTTTGTACTGATAAAAGGAATTCTTCATTATTGTGATTGGCTTGCATCGAAAGCAAATGATCAACAACATTCTTTATCTGTTTCGTACTCAATAAAGAAACAAGTAGATAGTCAAATGTCTATTAAGTACGGAGGTAACTGGAAAAAGAAATTTCAAGCAAAAGCGCAGGAGACCGAGAAAGATTTATTTATTGAGATCCCAACAGGGCAAGGAAAGACTGAAGCTGCGCTTTTGTGGGCAGAACGATTTAACAAAAAAGTGATATACCTATTACCAACGATGGTAACTTCCAACAAAATGTATCGTCGCTTGATTGAATTCTATGGGAAGGAAACTGTCGGATTAGCCCATAGCACAGCATCGTATGTATTTCATAAACAACAGAATGATGAAAGTGATATCGAAGAAATAAGTGACCAGGATATCAGGGAAAAATTACTATACAGCAGAACATTCCTTTATCCTGCGACCGTTTCTACAGTAGATCAACTTCTTTTCTCTTTCTTTAATTGGAAACACTGGACGCTAACCAACCTGAATGCTTACAATGCCTGCATTATTTTGGATGAAATTCACGCTTATGAAGCTTTTACATTTGGTTTGATAGTGGCAATGATAAAGAATGTAAAAAGGAATAATGCTAATGTGTGTTTGATGAGTGCGACACTGCCAGAAGTTCTAAAAAGAAAACTGTATGAGGTCTTAGGTAATAACACACCAATTGTAAAAGATACCACGTTTGATACTATGCAAAGGACGAAGATACACATTCAAGATGGATACATTTCGAGTGCGATTGAAGCTATTAAAACAGAATATCAAAATGGTCAAAAGGTTCTTGTTATTTGTAATACAATAACAAAAGCAAGAGAGATATATGCAGAAGTTAAGGGTTTTACCAAACCGGATGAACGCCTATTGTTTCACTCACAATTTATCGGGAGAGACAAAGAGAAAAAGGAAAGAATTTTGGAAAGTCTTGAGAGTAAAGCTAATCCATACGTTTGTGTTGCAACTCAGATTGTAGAGGTAAGTCTTGACATTGATTTTGACGTTATGTTTACTGAAAACGCTCCAATAGATGCATTGGTACAGAGAATGGGAAGAGTAAATCGAAGGAACAAAAAGGAAATTGCTCCGGTATTTATCTACAAGGAATCTGAGAAGAGTAGGAAATATGTTTATGATCCTTTGATTCTCGATGCAACAAAGCGTTCTCTTCTAGAATACTCGGAAATGTTTGAAGGTAACTTGAACGAAAGTCACTATGGAAAAATAGTGAATAAAGTGTACAATCAAGATTACATTGAATCAAATGGGTGGCAAAAATCATTTTCAAAGGGTGAAGGTTTCTTTGATGGTTTATGGAAAGACATGAATATCATTTACTCATTATCTGCAGAAGAAAGAGAACTGCAAGGGGCAACTACTCGAGAAATAAACTATCTTACGATCGAAGTTGTGTTGCAACAATATCTTGAAGATTTGCAACAACTAATAATTAACAAACAATATGATTTACTACCTGAGATATCCGTACGTGTTCCAGCATACTTTGTCATTGGAAAGAATAATAAATTGGTAGAACGTTCAGAATTTGGAAAGCGCGGGATACCAATCATTAAGTGTGATTATTCACCAGAATGTGGTGTAGAGTTCAAGGATGATGAAATGAATTTTGTATAACAAAAATGGAAAATCGACAGAAAATAACAGGTGTAGAAGTCAGCTACTACTTCTACTGCAAACGCCGTTGCTGGCTCTTTTCCCGTGGTTTACAAATGGAGCAAACCTCCGATCTTGTTTACATGGGCAAAGTCATTGACGAAACAAGTTACGACCGTCAAGAAAAAGGAATCGACATCGACGGCATTATCAACATCGACTGGATCGATACTAAAACCGGTGTTATACATGAAGTCAAAAAAAGCGACTCTGTCGAGAAGGCACACGAA
>JAGUXE010000165.1 GCA_020061995.1 Ignavibacteriales bacterium
CGGGCGCATGGTCAAAAATCAAGAACTATTTGATCTTTTTCAGGAATTTGAAGTTACTGATTTTGAACAGGCAATGCCATTTGCTCGATCTCCTTTGCTTAGGAAAGTCTATGGATTAGAATTTACCGGCAATCATGAGGAGTTTTTAGCAATACTTGAAAACGATTACTCAGAGTACATTACTGATATTTTGGAGTTTTATGAACCTGTCGATAACTTTGAGCCTGAAGATGGATTATGGAAAAGCAATGAATTATGGAATGATGAGCCACATAAAAAAAGACATAAGGACATTGATGCTCGCTGGACCAAGAAAAATAAAGAAACATTTTTTGGTTATAAAAATCATGCAAAAGTTGGTACAAGGGGCAAATTTATAACTAAGTATAAAGTAACGGATGCTTCGGTTCACGATTACCTTCGGTGCTACTTCGTGGTCTCAGGCATTGGATGATTTGTTAGAGAAAGAAGATGCCGGACAGGATTTTTTTGGCGATAGCGCATATACCGGAAAAGAACAAGAAAAAGTCATCGAAAAATATGAAATGAATAACAAAACGAATGAAAAAGGATACCACAACAAACCATTGACAGAAGAACAAAAAGCAAATAATAGAGAAAAATCTAAAACAAGAGCAAGAGTTGAACACGTATTTACATAATAATGGCTGCACCTCAACAAAATTCAAACAAGTTTGATTTTGTATTCGGTTTGCACAATATTTGGCTTCATGGAGCAAAGCATGAATGGTTTGGTTGTAAAATCTGTTGGGATAGCAAGAGCAACAGGCATAATAGGTTTAATCAATCTGACTTATAACCTATTCAGATATGAAAAGGTCATTCGCCTTAATTTACTAGCGGATAAATAGCTTATAGATAGTTAGATATATTGATATATAGATAGATAAAAAAGAAGAAAAATATAATTTTTTGCTGGAATTTTGGAAAAGTAGTTGCAATTTGGCCTCGATTTTTGATAAAGTTGGTAATGGGTTCTCCAATTTTTCCATAATCTCTGAATGCTGTTCAGCAACAAAACAGAAAAAATGAATTTTTAGAACCCCCCTTAAGTTTTTCTTTGACAATGAAAAGGAATATATTTGCATTAGATAAGGTGCAGTATGAAAACTACAAAAGGTAAACCTATCATTCTTTTTTTGGGTGTATATATACACCTTTTGGAGCAAAATGGTGCACATATAAACAAGTTAGTGGCAAGGCTATGACGACACAACCCGACAGACAAATCGGGTTCTTTTTGATATTTTGTATTTTAGTAATTGCTTAAATAAACAAATTAACTATCTTTGCAATATGGACAACAATTCTTGCATACGACAACAAGCGGACATTAAACAAATAAATCGCTGTAAAAACCGAGTTTCAGAACTCAACGGCTCGTTTGACTATTTATCGAACGGACTTGAATTAGCGGGAAACAACGTAAGACTGAAAATTCTCTTTCTATTATATGAAGAAAAACGACTCTGTGTTTGTGATATGAGCGACATTCTTGGTATGACAATTTCGGCAATTTCACAACACTTGCGAAAACTCAAAGACCGAAAACTAATTGAAACCGAACGAGAAGCACAAACCATTTTTTACTCATTGACAAAAGAGTATGAAAAAATGCTGAAACCGTTTTTTAAAATACTTGACGAAAACAAAATTTTAGAAACATTATGAAAACAGACAAAAAACTAATCGGAGCAGGACTTTTAACAGCAATTGCAGCTTCAATGTGTTGTATTACTCCAGTCTTGGCTTTAGTAGCAGGAACAAGCGGACTTGCTTCTACTTTTTCTTGGCTCGAACCTTTCAGACCGTATTTTATCGGTTTGACAATTTTGGTTCTTGGTTTTGCTTGGTATCAAAAGTTGAAACCTAAAAAGCAAATTGACTGCAACTGTGAGACAGAAGAAAAACCAAAATTCATTCAGTCAAAAATGTTTTTAGGAATTGTAACAGCATTTGCAATCGTTATGCTTGCCTTTCCATACTATTCAAGCATTTTCTACCCAAAGAAAGAAAAGCAAATCATAGTAGTGGACAAATCCAATATTCAAAAAGTAAAATTTACGATTAGCGGAATGACTTGTGCGAGTTGCGAAGAACACGTAAATCACGAAGTAAATAAATTGACAGGAATAATAAGTTCAAACGCTTCATATGAAAATGGAAATGCAATCATAGAATTTGACAACTCAAAAACAAATATTTCTGAAATCGAAAAAGCAATAAACTCAACAGGATATTCTGTAACCGACAAAAAAGAAAATTAAAATGGAAATCAAATTACAATCAACAATAACTTGCCCCAACTGCGGACATAAGAAAGAAGAAACAATGCCGACAGACGCTTGCCAATATTTTTACGAATGTGAAAAATGCAAACAAGTTCTAAAACCAAAACAAGGCGACTGCTGTGTTTATTGTAGCTACGGAAGTGTTGCTTGTCCACCAATTCAGCAGGACAAAAAATGTTGCTGACAGACGGAAAACAAAGAAGCCCAGCCACTAACAGCGGTTTGGCAAAAGTGGCGGTTCAGTGCTTCGTATGACAGTTTTTCGTAAATTTGAAGTGTGTGCTTCGTATGAACATTTGTGGTTAAATCGCCACCTTCGCCAAGCCACAAACCGTTATAGGCTATTATAAAGACCCATACCAATGAAATGTTTGACATCAATATTAATTCTGACACTAAATTGTTCAATTTCATTTGGACAGTTACCTGTTCCTGTGGATAGCCTGTACACATTTATCAAATACAACTCAATTCATCGGAATACGGTTGACTGGAATAAGATTGACAAATCATTCAAGGAGCAAATACAAAATGCAAAATCACTAAAAGACACAATGAACTGTTTTATTACTGTATTGGGGAGTTTAAATGATGTTCATTCACAAATATATCTCAACAACCAATTTTATGGATATTACCCAAGTTTTGATGACTCGGTATTAGTTTGGCTCAAACCGCTGAACGACAAAGCAATTTCCATGACTAATAAATTTCATTCTGAAATAATTGAGGACAAAATTGGCTACATCAGAGTACCATCAATTCAAATTTATGACCCAACACAAATTAATAGTTATGCACAATCTCTGTCCGACATCGTAACCGAATTATCAAGCAAATGCAAAAACGGTTTCATCATTGATTTGCGTTTAAATGGAGGCGGGAATTTATACCCTATGATTTCTGGACTTAGCCAATTTTTAGGTAATCAAATCATTGGCTATGAAACCGACATTAATGATAGCATTATACGAACTTGGGAATTGAAAAATGGAAATTTTGTAATAGGCGGGTATCAAGCTACAGATATTAAAACCAAAGACAAATCAAAACTTAAATCTATTCCAATTGTGGTAATCATAGGACCTGTTACAAAAAGTTCAGGAAGTATGACAGCAATTGCTTTTAAAGGCAGACCTAATACTTATTTTATTGGTGAGCCGGCCGCTGACGGTTACACTACATCTAATGGTTACTTTCAATTTGCACCAAATCTGACATTGAATTTTGCAACAAATTTTGTGGCGGACAGGAATAAGAATGTATATAAAACTACTGTAAAGCCTGACTTGCCTATATATCAAGGAAACGTCTTTGACAACCTAGTAAATGATTTAAAAATTAAAGCGGCTATTAAATGGTTGAAAGAAAAATAACAGCCTATAACACGGGTTTTGCGTCAGGCGGGGTGACGTGCAAACTTGGAGCTTTGTGCTTCTATTCAAGTTCAGTGCTGGTTGATAGTTTTGTGCTCCGAAACCCGCCCGAACGCAAAGCCCGAAAACGTTAGCAACAACCGTAAAAGACAAAACACATGACAAAAAAATTATTTATTCCAAAGAAAACCAGAGAGATAGTGGTTTCTTATTGTAACAATTTTATTGTGCCTGACAATAACTATATTGACAATCCAACAAAAACACACACTCATCCTATTGATTGGTTTAAAGATTACTTTGATTTTATTGGAGATACTGCTTTAAAGACTCATTTAGCAGAAGCATATTACCAAGCACGATTCATTTATAAAATAATGCAAGGGCTACAGTTGACTAGCTTTAAAAGAAATGCATTTGTAAAGTTTCAAATTCAACAATACGCTTCTATTTATGAGGCTCTCTTAGATTTTATACTTGAGAAATATAACAAGGAAGATATTAAAGAGAAATTGAAGGAAGTAGAATACAAACCAATTAGTGTCTTTGCTTCAAATGTTGAATGTAATGTCGATGAAAATGGTCAAAAGGAAAAAGTTTTCACATGCAGAAAATCGGCTAAAAAAATAAATCTAAAGAATACGAGAATTGACAAACGAACAGAGATTGCGGCCAGCCTTGGTATTATATCTCAAACGACAAAGCAGAGTTTTGACAACCTCTATGATTTGAGAAACAATATTCATTTGTTAAAAGCTTCAATAGCTAATTATAGACCAAAAGTTGAAGAAAGTTTTGAGGCATTTAAGTTAATGTCCTCATTTGTCTTAGAGGTAAAAACTTATGTGTTAAAATTTGAAAATCAAGGAGTATAACAACAAAAAGCAAGACGATGAAAACGGCAGTTGCTAACAAAAACTATATGTCAATTGGGGTTTCGGTGCGGACATCAAAGTTAGTAGCCCGCAACAGCGGCAACGGGGTTCGACAGGAAAGCAGCCCGCAATCCCCAACTGCATATAGTTCCGTCCGTTACAAGCAAGCCGAGAAAAAGACAACGACAGAATGATAATGAAGTTTTTGCTGCATAAAGACAAAGAAGAGAAATGAAAATTGCCGACACACATTCAGGCACATTTGGCTGCCCAAACACTCGAGCGACCGCTTCGCAGCCAAAAGAGCCTTCATCTTTCCTTCGCACCAAATACAGAGTAAATATTAATGAAACCTCGACTTTTTTCAGTATTTTTGCAAGATTATGAATGATATTTTTAATACAGAATCTATTATAAATGAAGCATTTGGAAATAAGGTTGAACTTTTTCCAAGTGTTAATGAACTATTTGAATTAGAATTAGCTCATTTAGAGTACAAGAGCTTATCAGGAGAACAACTTTTAGAAAGAACAGCTTATATAAAGTCAGTTGACAATAAGTTCTCAAATCACTACTTATTATATTCAAATAATTCGGAAAAAATTCATGCTGACAGGTCATCTGCAACACAAGCATATTTTGAAGAAGGACTATTTTCTACTGGTTACGCAACTCATGGATTATTTCCTTATCGTGGAAAATTTCATCCACAATTAATAAAAGGTTTGATAAATATTTTAAACATTCAAAAAGGTGAAACTATTTTAGACCCAATGGCTGGCAGTGGTACAACAAATGTCGAAGCCGCTTTAATGGGCATAAATTCCAAGGCAATTGATGTTAGTCCTTTTTGCCAATTCATGATTAAAACAAAATATGAAGCACTAACTATTGACCTGAAATTATTAGAACATACAAAAATTGAAAACAAGAAATTGTTTGATTTTTTCAAGCAAGGAGATGTTTTGAAGAGAATAACTAAGATTGGCGATGATAATAAAATTAAAATACATAACCTTGCTTTTTTAGCATTTCTAGATGCCTTAGGTTATTCAAAAAGGGTTGTAAAATCAAACCATGAACAATTATTTGATAAGGTTTTACCAAGATATATTGAAACTGTAAAATCATTTCTATCTAACAAATATTATGACCAGAATAAAATAGGCAACCTGAATGTTTTGTCTGATTCGGATGCTTTGAATATCAAGCTCGACAACAATTCCGTTGATTGTGTGATTACTTCTCCTCCATATTCATTTGCAATTGATTATGTTGAGAATGACAAAGATCAATTAGAATTTTTAGGTTATGACACAACCGAATTAAAAAACAGACTAATTGGTCTTAAAGGAAAAACAAAAAATCAAAAACTCGAAAACTATTTTGCTGACATGGATTCATTTTGTTTGCAAGTTTCTAAGGTTTTGAAAAAAGGAAAATATTTTGTTTTGATAATTGGTTCAAATACCAATCAAACTGGTGGAATCAGACTGGAAGAAACGGTAATAAATTCAGCAAAGAAATATGATATGCCGTTAGTCAAAAGTATTTTGAAACCTATCAAAGGAATGAGAAACACAATGAAAGAAGAATATGTACTAATTTTTGAAAAAAAATAATATGGCAAAAAGCGTTGACGATAAGTTTTTAACTGTAATCCAGAAAAACACATTTTATTTTTTCAACTCAAAGTTTGAAGAAAATTACGAAGGATATATCAATTCACTCAAAGAGACTCTCTTAATCGTTAAAAACAAAGTAGAAACAGAAGGTTTAAAGAAAGAAATTTTTGAATGGCTGTTAACTGAAAAGGAGAATGGATTAAGAGCATTATTGGCTTTAACCGGTTTTTCAAATGAATACTTAAAGCGATTGACAACTATTATCCGAATAGTTGATAATCCTGAACTAAACAGTCTCGTTTTTAAAGAAAAATGGTACAATGAAACAAGTCCTGATAATATTCAAGAGTGGTCTGATAGCACAATTTTAAAGCATATCCAGAAAAATGAATATTTTAGGAAAGGTCTTGTTAATATTTTCTTTGAAGGTGCATCAATACCTTTTTTGGCGAATACAATCCCACTTTTTGAATTAAAAAAGTTAAGCATTTCCAAGTTAAAGTTTGAAATACCTGAACTAATTGACACTCTTATTCGCTATAAGGAAAAAGGTAGTTATTCTGGTATGAAAGGAAACAACCCAGAAACTGTCGTTGCTGAAATATTGGACAAGCTTGGAATTACGTTTGAAACTGGTGATTTAAGCGAGCTTATCACCAATGCTCCTGACAACAAAAGAACAATGGATTTTATTATTCCAAACAAAAAGAATCCAATCATTATTGCGGAAAGCTCTTTTCTTGCGACAACATCGTCTGGACAAGGAGATAAATCGAAAACTGAAATTTCGATTGATAGTTTGATAAAAGAACATTATCCGAATGCTATTTTTATTGGTTTTGTTGATGGTATAGGTTGGTATGTCCGAAAGGGAGATTTAAAAAGAATGGTAACAGCTTATGAAGATGTTTTTACTTTTCATAAGGATGAATTAAAACGGTTTGAAAAACTTTTAATTGAAAAAATATTATGAGTGAAATAAAATATGAGTTTACAGGTATAGGGTCATTAATTAAGAATAGAAATTTAAAGGTGCCAATTCATCAACGGCCATTCTCTTGGCAAGAAGATCATGTGGATGCTTTGTTAAATGATATAAAAAGTAATTTTAATGAAGAAGAATACTTTTTAGGAACAGTAGTTCTTACAGGTAATGATTCACAAAATGAAATTGTTGATGGTCAACAAAGAATTACTACGGTATCCTTAATATATGCGTGTATTCGTGATTTCTTTACAAATGAAAAGGATTCAGATGATATTCAAACAAAATATTTAAGCACGTATGATATACGTACAAAGGAATATATGCCAAAATTGGAATTAAGCCAACAGGATAATGATTTTTTTCGTAACCTCATAATTAATAAAGTTGTTGAAACAAAAATACAAAGAGCATCAAATCAAAAGATAAAGAGTGCATATGATTTAATAAAAGAATCAATTCAAAAACTTCTTGATAATAATAATAATGATGAAAATATTCTTATTGATTGGAAAGAATTTATCGATGAAAAATTAAAGATTGTAGCAATTACGGTACCCAATGACACAAATGCATTTACAATTTTTGAAACGCTTAATGATCGGGGGCTAGCCTTGGCTCAAGTAGATTTATTGAAAAATTATTTATATAGTAAGGCCAACACTCGACTGGATGAAGTTCAAAAATCATGGATTGAATTAGTGTCAAAAATTGAATCAGAAGACGAAACTCTTTTATTGACTTATATTAAACATTTTTGGTTTACTTATTACTATTTTGTTAGGGAACGTAATAATGAATTATTTAAAAGCATAAAATCAGATATTAAAACATCAACATCAGTAACTACATTTGTTAATAATCTAAAGAATGATGTAGATGTTTATTTGGCTATTTTAAATCATAATTCTTCTTTTTGGGATAATTATGATAATCTTTGTAGAAGTCATATTGAAACGCTAAATTATTTCAATCTCGAACAGTATAGACCTTTAGTTTTTGCAATATTAAAAAAGTTTACTCCTGAGGAAGTTAAAAAAGCCCTTAAACTAATTGTATCTTGGTTAGTGAGAAATCTCATAGTTGGAGCTATGGGAGGTGGTACTTTAGAAAAGGCATATGCAGATAAAGCTAAAGCAATATTTTCAAATAGTATTAAAACAGCAGCAGAATTAAGGGATTCGCTTATTTCAATCATTCCTCAAGATGAAGTTTTTAGAGAACAATTTAAAATTGCAACTGTTAGTCAGGCAAAAAATGCTAGATATTATCTTTCTTCTATTGAAAACCACAAAAGAGGGAAGCAGCATCCAGAATTATTAGTAAATCTTAATCCAGATTCTGTTAATTTAGAACATGTTCTTCCTCAAAATCCAGAAGGTAATTATCCAACTTTCACTGATGAGCAACATTCTGCATATTACAAAAGAATTGGTAACCTTACATTAATGAAAACAAAAGAGAACAATGACTTTAAAAGTTCTAAGTTTTCTGATAAAAAAACGAAATATGCTGAATCTGAATTATGGATAACAAATTCTTTATCTTCATTATCAGAATGGAATATTAATGAAATTAATAATAGACAAGTTGAATTAGCTGAATTAGCAATAGAAACATGGAGCTTAAAATTTAATTAAAATGATTGAAAAATATATTAATAAAATTCATCAAGGAGATTGTTTGGAATTATTCAAAAACATTCCGGATAATTCTGTTGATGTTACTTTTGCCGACCCCCCATTTAATTTAAAAAAGAATTATACAAGTTATGGAGATAGCCTTGAATTTCAAGAGTATCTTGATTGGTGCGAAGAGTGGATTTCAGAAATGGTTAGAGTAACAAAACCGACTGGTTCTATTTTTCTTCATAATATACCCAAGTGGTTAACTTACTATGCAACTTATTTAAATAAATTTGCAAACTTCAAACATTGGATTTCATGGGATGCACCAACTGCCCCAATGGGTAAATCTCTGCAACCTTCTCATTACGGAATACTATTTTATACTAAAGAAGCAAAAGGTTCAAAAATTTATGAATTAAGACACCCACACAAACGTGATAGAAAACAAGGTTACCTATGGAAAGATTACGGTGGAAAAAAAGACCAGCTACACCCATTTGGACCATTGGTTTCTGATGTTTGGACTGACATTCACAGAATAAAACATAATACAAAAAGAGACCCACATCCTTGTCAGTTGCCTATTCATTTGATGGATAGATTAATTTTAATGACCACTGATGAAAATGATATTATACTTGACCCATTCTCTGGTACAGGTACGACAGCTATCGCAGCGAAACGGCTTGGAAGAAAATATATCGGTTTTGAATTAGATAAAAAATATGTTGAAATATCTCAACAGAAGCTTGAAAGGACAGAACCAAATTTCAAATTAGGAGAAAGTTGGGTTAGCTTCTATCTCAAAGACATTGTTACAATTAAAAATAATGATTGGAATAATCTTGCAAAATACTTTTCAATCCCAAATCCATTAAGAAATATTGATTTTGAACGAGCTAAATTAATTGACAAAAAATTATTGCCAATAGAGCCAGAAGTTGTGAAAGATGACTCTGAAATTAAAACAACAGAAAGTAAATCAAAATTGAACGGAAATAAAATTATTGAAATTAAAGAATTGAATCCTACGCTAAGTCAAGCACATTTGCAGGTCGCTCAATCCGCCCTAAAACCAAAACCTGCAAAAGAGCTTGCCTTTTCAAGCGCACAGACAGAAATATATGCAGCAAAAAAATGAAGACAAGAACGGCCAGCTTGTAACAGGCGGTATATTTTATTGCCGAGTTAGTAGGTATTTCAGCGTTTCTGCATCTAATAAACTTTCGTGTAATTCGACAGGTAAGAGCTTCGAAATCGGCAACAAAAACATACCGCCAATCCGTTAGCACTCATTATAAAAGACGAAGCCGCATAAAATAACGACATTTAAAAACCAAAATATGGACGCAAAAATCAAAAAATTCAGAGTAACTAAGTTTCGTTCAATTAAAGACTCAGGTTGGATTGAAACAGACTCTTTAACTTGCTTAGTTGGAACAAATGAAGCAGGAAAAACTAATTTATTAGTGGCTCTTTGGAAGCTTAACCCAGCTAATGATGAACCAATCACTCCTTTGATTGACTATCCACGAAAAAAATATGTGGACTACAAAGACACCAAAGGAGAAGAAGTATTTATTTCGGCACAATTAGAGCTTTCGGACGACACAGCAGAAAGTTTATCAGAAGTAATTGGATTTCACAAATCCTTGATAAAGGATGTAATTGTAAGTCGTAAGTATAATGGTAATTATATTTATCAGTTCCCAAATTCTCAGCTATCTGAAGTCCCTTCTTCTGAGTTGAAAACAGTATTTGAAGATGTTCTACAATTATTCAAAGAATCAGACTTACAAGGCTAAGTTCTTATAATAACAGCATTTTCTTTAAACAACCAAAACAACTGATATGCTTGCTGTGACATGAATATTGCAACGAGCCACTGTTTGAGAG
>JAGUXE010000121.1 GCA_020061995.1 Ignavibacteriales bacterium
AAAAGGAAACCGAAGTAAATTCCTGAACAACGCGCGCACACCGCAAACTTAGTATCACAGTAGTGCAAAGACCGGCTGTCGATTTGATGACATATGTGACCGAAGAAATTATATACAACTGATGAAATAAAGTGGGCGCCTGTGAAATAGGAAATTAACAAGGGCGATAATAATAACAGACACCACGCCGTGACTGCGGCGAGTAAAAAGAGATATGTTTTCTTATTGTGTTCCATTTATTTTATCGAGAAGTTAATAGAAATAAATGAGAGAATCAAATCTTTGTAAATTTGAAAGATTTAAGCTATATTTTGTCATTATGAGAACATTAAATATTGAAAAGAACTTTCTTGGAATTGAAGATGAATTATCTTCATTTGAAAAATCAAAAGTGGTCATCCTACCCATCCCCTACGAAGCAACTGTAAGCTACGGCGGCGGAACACGGAATGGACCGGAGGCGATACTTAATGCCTCGCACTATGTCGAGTTTTACGATGAGGAAACGGAAAGAGAAGTTTTCAACGAATTCGGTATAGCTACACTTGAACCTTTAGATTTCACAGGTCTAAACGAAGAAAATTCTTTGGGATTGATTTACAACAATTCAAAAAAATTGATTCAAGAAGGTAAGTTCGCTATATCGCTCGGTGGTGAGCATACAATTTCACAAGCTTTGATTGTTCCTTATGCTGAAAAATACACAGACCTCTCTGTTTTACACATAGACGCACATTCAGATTTACGGAAAGATTATTTGGGGAATAAATATAGCCACGCATCTGTAATGGCTCGCGTTTGTGAATATCTTGACCCAAATAGAATTGTTCAGGTTGGAATCAGAGCGCAATGTATTGAAGAAGTAGAATTTATTAGAGAGAACGGAATAATCACACTGTATACACACGAAATTCGTGCCGGCAAGTATAGAAAAATTATAAAAGATTGGGATGACTTTGCAATAGAGAAATTGAGCGATAATGTTTATTTAACTTTCGATGTAGATGGATTCGACCCTTCAATAATGCCAGCGACTGGGACACCTGAGCCAAACGGATTGCTTTGGCATGAAACTATGACGCTGCTTCGGAAATTGGGAAAAGCAAAAAACGTCGTGGGATGCGACGTAGTTGAACTTGCACCTATGGATGGGCTGCACCATCCCGATTTGACGACAGCAAAATTGGTTTCAAAGATGATAAATTATTTTGTGAAATAAAAGCCTTGTCGACCTCTGGGGACAACAATTTGACAAAACACTGTAAAAAAGCTATACTTATAAAAATATTTAGAGGTAATAATTTGACTAAATCGTACGGCAGCTTTAAAGCCGTAGATGGTATTTCTTTCGAAGTCCATCACGGTGAAATTGTTGGTTTTTTAGGACCAAACGGCGCCGGCAAAACAACCACGATGCGTATGATAACTTCTTATCTATTTCCCAAGCAAATAAATTTAAAATTATGAGTTTAGTATCTTCTAACCCGACTAAACAAACACTTTATCAAGTTGATTCGGTGTCGGGGACATAATTAAGATTCTCCGATAGGAAAGATAAAACTGTTTCTTTAATCGTCGGTAAAATGGGACCGTCGTATATGGAGACATACGTTCGCCAACCCACTTCTAACGATGTTTACTTAGCGGAAGGATTTAATACTTGGGATATTAATAAAGAAGCTCGTGATTGGCGAGATAAAACTATCTGCAGAGCTGATAAGGATGCAATAAATCAATTAACTTTTGAATATGCCAAAGATAAATTCATTTTAGTAAAGTTGGATACAATCAACTGGATAGTTAACAGAGACTCAGCGAATAATTCGACCGTTAATAGCTTATTCTCTTCTCTCTCCAACTTACGAACAGAAGATTTTGTGGACACAACGGTAAGTTTATCACAACCAATCTTCAATTTCACCCGATGCCGCCCGATAGTGCAAAGTATTGGGTTACCACTTCACTATCTCCACAAGTATTTGTGATAAGTAAATATTCTGCCCAACAAATTTTAAAGCAGAAGAAAGATTTGAAGAAATAAGAAAGCAGATTTTTGAGCTGAGTTCTTTTAACGCCCGTCTTTAGACGAGTTCTCTTCCCGCCCTTGGCGGGACGGACAAAGCGCACAAAGGGTTGAATTATAATTTGCATTTTGCAATTTTCATTCTTTATCCGTTCCTTTGATAACGATTACAAATTCACCTTTGAGGTTCCTCTCTGAAACTTTCTTATACAATTCAACTGCCGACCCATAGAAAATTTCTTCGTCAGGTAATGTTAAGTTGAAAGAGATGCAAATCTTACGAGTTCTCTCAAATACTTCAGCAATATCACGCAAGAGCTGCAAAAGTCGGTAAGGCGTATCCATCAATACCATCGTTCTCTTCTCACTCAAAAGATTTTTCAATTCTCTCTTTCGTTCTTCCTTTTTCGGCGAGAGCCAGCCGACGAAAACAAATTTTTCGATATCGAATCCTGTAACAGTAAGAGCCAGCAAAAGGGACGATGCACCGGGGATAGGAATAATCCTAATTTTATTTGCGATTGCTTTCTTAACAAGTATTCTACCGGGGTCGGAAAAAACAGGCGTTCCTGAATCGGATACCAAAGCTATGCTCTTATTCTCCCTTAAAAATTTTAGTATCCGGTCAGACTCTTCCTGTTCGTTGTGTTCATTAAGAAGTTCAATCAGTTTATTAATATCATAGTGTTTCAGTAACCTTTTTACTTCTTTTAATTCTTCACCGACAACGATATCAACCGATTTTAAAACATTCAGAGCACGGAGCGTAATATCATCATAATTCCCTATTGGAGTTGCAACAAGATATAAAACGCCGGGCATTTATCATTTTTCCTTTTCAATCATTAATTCTGTGGCCAGTTTTTTCCGTTCCTCCCAATCTTTTATTGTCATAATAATGATTGCGGTAACTGGAACTGCAATCAACAAACCTAGAAATCCTAAAAAATAGCCAAAAAGAAGAAGCGATAGAATTAACAAAACAGGATGCAGTCCGACTTGCTTACCGAGTATGTTCGGTGAAATAACCGATGCTTCAAGAATTTGCAGGAAGCCGAATGTCGATAGCACAAATACTATTTTAAGCCACACTGGGTCGCCGCTGAATAGCGCGACAATCAACGATAAACTCAAACTAATGAACAAACCAAAGTAAGGAATTATACTCAATACTCCCGCAATCATTCCTAATACTATTGGATATTTGATACCGAAAATAGCAAGCAAAACACCCACTAATATCCCGTGAATAAATGCCACAATGAGTGCGCCTCTCAAATATTTGCCGATTAGTTTATCAACTTTTGATAAATAATTAACAACGCTTCCTTCTTTTTTTACCGGGATGAATGATTTCATGCGATCCACTAAAAGGACAAAATCTTTCAGCAAATAAAACGCAAGGAAGGGAATTATGAAGATGTTTATAATTTGCGTTATTAAAACCGACATACTACTGATGAAGCCGAAAACAGATGTTAGTAAATTTTTTAATATATCTTCCAACTTTGGAGTGAGTTCTTGAGATAATCGCTCACGTGCATAGTCCGTATCTATTCCGTAATGAGTTAACCAAGCGAATATTTTCCCGTGTTTGATATAATTCACTAACTCGCCCGTTATATCCGTTATCGCCATAAAAATATTATTAAACTGCTGGATTGCCAACGGCATAATAAAAATGATGATGGAGGCAAATACAGCCAGCAAAATAATTATAAGCATTAATGATGACAGCCATCGTTTTATGCCTTTTGTTTCCAATTTTGTGACGAGCGGGTTGAATAAGTAGGCAAGCAGTATCGCAATTATGAATGGAAGTAAAATACTTCTCAATTCGAATAAAAACCAAACTGAGAATATAATGCCCGCAAGCCACATAAAGGTTTTGACAAACTTGATATACCGCAACGGATACAATAAAAATTCTATCGCAAAAAATATTAAGAATGGCGATACGACTGACTGAATCGAAAAAAATAGAAGTCCGATTAATAATCCTGCGGATATGAGTGTAATAATACCAATTTTACTCATCTCCGTTTCGTTGTGATGCGAATTATATTTTGATTTGTTCAAATCTTCCATGCTTTATTTCCCAGTATGTCCGAAACCTCCGTTTCCGCGCTCTGTTTCTTCGATTCCTTTAACTTCTTCCCAAGTAACTCGTACATAAGGCACGACAACCATTTGGGCAATACGGTCGCCTCTTCGTACCACAAAATCTGTGTTGCCAAAATTCCTGAGTATAACCTTAACTTCACCACGATAGTCGGAGTCTATTGTGCCGGGTGAATTTAATATCCCGATATTGTGATTGATTGCTAATCCACTGCGTGGTCTTATTTGTGCTTCATAACCTTGAGGCAGTTCAACCTGAAAACCAGTCGGAATCAATTGTGTTTGATTTGGTGAAATTACTAACTTATCCTCAACGGCAGCGTAGATATCCATTCCGGCAGAACCAGCAGTTGTATATTTGGGTAAGGGAATATCTACATCAACAGAATTGACTCGAGTGATACGGACGTTCATAAATATTCGTAATTTTTGTGAAAAATATAAATTATTTCTCTCTAATAAACAAATAAAAACTTATAATTCTATCCCCAAAGTAAACCTGTAACTTCTCAACGGCATAGGATAATCGGCTATATTCTGATAATCAATGTTAGAAATATTGTTTACTTCAAACTTAGTCCGGAAATTTACAGACAATATTGGCCTCTCGAGAACCAGGTTCACAGCAATCAGCGAGTACGATGGTAGAGATTTGGTGTTGGCTTCATCAGTAAATCGCTTGCCTATAAATATTTGATTTAGGTTCAGCGAGATAAATTGATAATTTAAACTGATACCCACTTTTGTCTGCTCCTTGGGTGAGTAAATCAACTGCTTGTTATATGTCGGGTCGTTTGCGCCTTCTGAATTAAGCTTCCGTGCATTGGTGATCGAATGACTAATTTCGAACGCGACCAAATTTTTAATATTCCACTCTAACTTTCCAGTAAATCCGTTCAATACAACTTTGCCGACGTTCTTCGGAGAATACGTCCAAACAGATGTGGGAACCCAAATGATTTTATCTCTAGTAGAAATACTGAAATAAGAAATATCGAAGGTAAATTTTCCTGCGAACTCTGTCGATGTACTCACACCGACATCGTACGTTTTAGAGTATTCCGGTTTCAATTGGGGATTCCCTAGGCTTCCCCAGCTATCTTGATAATATAAATCGTTAAGCGTGGGAATACGGTAGTTGCTTCCGTAGCTACCTCGTAAATGAATTTGATTAAATAGAAGAGTATTGATACCGATTTTTGGGGCAAACTCACCTCGCTGGTTCGAAAATTTATCGTAACGTATTGCAGGGTAAACCATTACGCTATTGAAAATAGTATTATCGTAATCATTTTTAATATTGGAGGATAAATACAGACTTTTTTGAGTACGAATTACTTTTGAAGCATAATCGACCCCGTTTAGCTTGCCTTGTGTAAATTCTATTCCGCCAATTATTTTTATGTTTTTATTTAGATTGAATTCGACGTTAGGATTAAAGTTATAATGAATGTTTTTAGAAAAAGAATTATATCCGT
>JAGUXE010000214.1 GCA_020061995.1 Ignavibacteriales bacterium
TCCTGATCTTCCGAAAGAAGCCCTGATATTGCCACCGGTTGAGCTGGATGCTTTACTCAACAAAAAACCTGCTTCTTTAACTCAAAGGGGGTATGATGTTCCTTATTAAGGAAAGTATAAGTGGTATCGATAATATTTTCAATTCCTTGGCGGGGGATAAGCATGTGAAGTTCTTGAAGAGGAATGGAAGAATATTTATCAACAGAAATTATAAAATATCTTAGAATTTTGGTAGGCCTGCTGACTTTAGTAATTTCTCCGAGTTGAATTCTATCAGCGAATTTAGAAATTTGACATACACATCTCTCTTCGGCAGGAGACTTTAGAAAAGCGGTAAGCATTAGGCTACCTTCTGATAAAAAAGCAGGCTAAAGATTAGTACGGACCACCTTCTTCTTCGGACAAAATTTTTAAGGGATTATTCATACTTGAAGTATACCACATTTTAATCCGCCTTGCCAGATTAATAGAATTTTCACCACTTTAGTCCACTTTTGGCTACTTGATATAGTTTAACAAGAAAAGAGAGGCTGTCAAGCGAAAAATGTTTAAGTGTTCGTTATAAATCTATCCAATCTGTATTTATTTCTTTCTCTTCTCCAGTCTCATAAATTTTATATCTAAACATAGTCTTCACTTTACCATTTATATATTTCAAATCAAAAGGATAACACTTTTGTGAAAGTATTGCTATATCACAACCCCGAATACCCCAAGGCCTAGCAGTAATATAAAGTCCTTCGGGTCTTATGTTTGGCAATTTGTTCTCTATGGTAAATTTATGCCATTGAGTTATAGGGTACATTGCTTTTTCAACTAGTTCATCTTTACCTTCTTTGGTGATTACCCGAATCTCAATATCGGTAATAAGAACGGGTATTAGAGAAGGATTTATAATGTAAACTACTAACATAAATTCAAGTTCTTTTCCAATTCTTACAGTTTTAGAAATCGGATGAGGGAACAATTTGATACCCTGCTCATAATGAAGCTTATGTTGCCTTCTTGAAATCTTATAAATTGCAATTGTAAAAAGGAGCATAAATAAAGCAATTAAAGAATTAACTATTGTTAAAATTATCATAGGACCTCCAAATGTTTTATAGATACAAGAAAAAAATACTTTAAACGCCTTTCTCTTACCAAATCCTGCTCAAATACGGCACAATAGTCGTATAATACTGCTCCCATTTGATAGCCGGTAGCTGTGGTATTTATATTTTCAACTGCGCTTCCTGAAGTATTTTTCTAAAAACAGTCATTTGAGTATTTTTATCTCTTATCTGGGTTAATATCTGGGTTAATGGCCTTAACCTTCTTTTCAGTAAGAAAATTGAAAATAGTGGGGTTAACGATTGAAGAAATCCGTTGGATTATTTTAGGGCTGAGTTTCAAAAGGTTCATTATCCGGGTTATCCTTACTCTTGATAACCCGCACTTCCTGGCTAATTCATTTTTGGATTTTGCCTTTTTGCTGCTTAATATCTCCTGAAACTCAAGCGCCTGCAAGATAGGGTTAGTTTTATCTTTGGAGGCTTTTGGGGCTTTATCCCAATCCCTATCTTTCTTCTGCGTTTGAAAGAGTCATAATAAATCTTCATTGTTAACCAAACGACAGAACTTTCGCTCTTGAATTCATAAACTGGCTGCCGATATTAGACAACTTTCAAACCATACCCCCCTGAAATTCAAAAATGAAATCTATCATCAAATACAAACAAGGTAATGGTCGCAGGCTCGGACATCCCGATATTCATTGGGACTTCCGCGCTACTTTTCCCTTTACCCCATGAGATAACTTTGTATCTAACGGGGTGAACTTCCTGCCACACTTTTAACGTGGCAATTTATTATGAGTTTTGTTTAAATAAGACGGATGCAGTAGATAGAGAAAGATATCTAAAAAACAGCATGGGGTAAAAGATATATAAAAATAGGCTTAAGAATTATCTGACAGGATGAATGGCTATGGAAGAAAAAGAGATAATGACTGTGAAACAGGTTTCAGAATACTTACAGATAGATGAACACACTGTCTATAAACTTGCCCGCAAAGGTCTTATCCCTTCCCTAAAAATCGCTGCGCAGTGGCGGTTTTTCATTAAACATCTAACTTTCTGACGAAACCTTATAACCATGCCTCTCGAGTATTTGTCGCAAAGTTTGTATTGTTTCAGATACAGTTTGTTCGTCTTGAATATAATTACATCTCCTATGAACCCATACGACATTTTTACTATTATGGCCTTCTTTCCCTCGTGAAAGTGGAATTAAATGGCCCATTTGAATAGAAATAGGATTCGTTCTCCCCGAACGTTTAAAGTCCTCAAAATTTATAATTTCCTTACAAATTGGACAAGATGTTATTTCGTCAGTAAATTCCCTGTCTATATTTAACAATGAGATTACCTGTTCAGAAACCGACGGGGTATTTTTACTTTTTAGTAACAGCCGAGTTAATTTTTTAGCGGCTCCAAGAGCATTTAGTTTTGTGCTATATTCAGGATGGTCTTTCTTTAGTTGCCATCTTGCTATTCGCTTACCCCTTATAGAAAAAGAGGCAACCTCAATCTTATCGATGTATTTTGGCGGAAGAATGCTTCTTAAGTATTCAAGAATTTTCTCCCATTCTTTCGGCGGTTCTGCTGTTGCGAATTTCCGTAAAACCCAATAATGCCACGGCATACTATCCTCCTTAGAAGTTTATCATTTCCATACTTCGTTTTCTTAATTCCATTTTAGACAGGATAATTTCTTTTGTTTTGTTAGTTAAGTTTTTCTTTACTTCTTCATTTTTTGAAATTGGCAGAATAATCTCATTCAATCTGTTCCCAAGAGTTGAAATAGTTGCCTGAATAAATGTTCTGGCATCAACTTGTTTTTTTACAATTTTTGTATTTAATAAATAGAATAAGAGATAAGGATCTATTTTGGTCGGTTGTAATACTCGTATCTTACGAATATGGCTTTGTATAACGATTTTCGTATCAAGTTCGGTAACCATTGCACTCCTTCCAATTAAAAATGTTCCATCATTTACAAATAAGATATCCCCTGGTTTAACATCTTGTTTTCGCGTGTATTTATTATAAACTTCTTCAGGGACACATTTTACTGGGTCAATTTTTATTTCCCAATTTACAATATCAGTCGTTCTTACAAAAGGGATGTCTCCAAGACCATAAAATCTTGACCCAATTTCATTTCCTCTTTTAATAGATATAACTTTCTTATCTATCAAAGATTGAATACTAACCAATTCATAATCACCAGTGGACTCTAAATTCTTCAATTCTTTTTCTATATCTGGGTTGTAATATTCCGGTATTACAATATAATTTTTAACAGCCACAAAAGGGAATGTAAACCCGAGATGACTATAATTTGTTAACATATCTTTATTACTTTTAAATTCTTTATATCGCTCAGTTATAATAGGAAAGTCATCATCAACTATCGGTCTTCCATCTTGATCTAAAATGTAATCTCCATCTTCCTTCATCTTGTATATCACTTTACCATTTTTATCATGCCCGGCTTTTTCTGCTATCGCCATGAAAAAGTTATAGTCCTTTTTATTGTTCCCGGTCTTTTCGAGGAATAGAACACTTGTCTTGGTATGAGTACTTGGCTGAAATGTTTCATGAGGACAACTAACAATTGCTAAAACCTTTGCATTTTCAAAAATATATTCAAAAATATATCTATCAGTAGGATTCCCAAATACTCCCTCTGGAAGCACAATTGCCATTCTCCCCCCCGGTTTTAATAATTGTAAACATCTTTCAATAAAAAGTATCTGCGGAACCTGTTTATCCAAAACCCTATCAGTTCTTTCCCATTTGCCAGTCTTTTTATCAATCTTCCATTTAAAACCGAGTTCATATTTTTCAAGAAGTGATTTACTGGTGATAGGTATTTTTGAACCGAAAGGAGGATTGGTTAAGAGAACA
>JAGUXE010000181.1 GCA_020061995.1 Ignavibacteriales bacterium
TATTGAGCTTAACTACTAGTTTTGGAATCAAGCGGTAAAAACTTGCATCAGTAGAGAGTGCTAATAAATTTAAATCATCATGGATTAATCTATCTGAGGTAATGAATTCTTGAAGTTTTTCATAAAGTAAATAATATTCCCCGTGCAACATAAAATATCCGTCATAAAGTTAAGAAATTCTATTCCAAAAATAGAAAAACTTTAACCCAACTGTTGAGATATTTTAATTCATTTAGTGAGTTTATTGAATAAATCTCTTTAATACCTGTGTTACAATCATTCCTGCTACTATAGCAAGTGCTATATAAAGCATCAAATTTCTTACTGAAAGCCAGGTTATAATAAGAGTGGATAAATAACCTCGCCATCCACATTTATTACATCGGTAAATTTTAAAAAGTGAGAGACTCTTAACAACTGCCTCTCTCCAATTTCGTGATCGTGAGCGATGAAGAGTGTTTATACTTGCACAGGAAGGACATCGAGCAAAACTAGGGTCTCTCCTGAATAATACTTTATTCGATTTTGAGGGCATAGAAATTCAATATTTTAATTTTAGTTTTTTGAATTATTAATATAAAAAACTCTGATATACTTCAAACTAACATTTTCAAAGTTTATTTAGAATTTTGTTAAAAGAGATTTCGTTTCCCAATAATTTCAAAGCTGTTTGGAACTGATGATCTTGTTCAAGGATTGACTTAATTCTTCCTTCGCTTCCATGGTATCTGGAGGCTACCTCCAAATTCAGGAATGAAGAGATTTCTTTTTTATTTTCATCCACAGAAAGTTGAACTAAAGATCTAAGTTCAGGTAATAAATTTTTAACTCTATCTTCCAGATTCGAAAAACGTGTTTCATCTTTAAATGAAGCTATTAATTCATTAGCTTTCTTTTCTTGTGAAGAAACAAATTTATATTCCACCGTAGAAAGAAATTCTTTGAATTCTGAAAATAATTTAGAACTCTCTATTTGATCATATTTTAAATTTTGATTTTTACTATAGAATTCATTAGCAAACTTGAAAATTAATCCTTTCGCTAATAAATCTTTGAGTATCTCAGAGAAATCTTTTTCTTCAACTAAAGAATCAGGAGTGATTCCCCCTGAACTGTAAACTCTTCTTTTGTTGTCGGTGGTGAATGAACTAGATAGAAGTGTATCATATTTCGAAATGACTGAATTCTTTTTCGAATAATCTATTTTTTGAATACATCTTCCACTTGGCGTAAAATATTTTGCTGTTGTAATTTTCAGTGAAGTATTGTATGATAATGGAGCGATTGTTTGGACTAATCCTTTACCAAATGTTTTTGTACCTAAAATAATTCCTCTATCATGATCTTGAATTGCGCCAGCTACAATTTCTGAAGCCGAAGCACTCCCTTCATTCACCAAAACTATCATTTTTGTATCAGAAAACATTGGCTCTTGCGTAGCATAATAATGTTTAACTGACATTGAATCTCTCCCTTTAGTGGAGACTATTAATTCACCCTTCTTTAAAAATTTATTCGAGATATCAACAGCAACATCCAGCAGACCACCCGGATTACCTCTTAAGTCAAGAATTATCGAATGAACTTCTTTTTCTTTTTTTAAATCGGATAATGCTTTTCGGAATTCATCACCGGCAGATCTGGTAAAACCGTTAAGTTTAATATATGCATTATTAGAGGTTTCAGGATAAAATCCATAAAAAGGGATATTCTTCACAATAATTTCTTCACGGAGGAGAGTAAAACTGAGGGTGTCAGAAACCCCTCTAATTATTTTTAGATTAACATTTGTTCCAGGCTCACCTTTCACCAAATATGAAACATCGTCAAAATTTTCTTTTGAGATAATTGTGGTTTCAACTTGATAAATAATATCCCCAACTCTTAATCCTTGTCTCTGTGCTGAATAACCATCCATTAATTCCATAATTGTAACATTTGTATCTCGAACACCAATTGATATTCCTACACCGCCATACTTTCCGTTGGTAATAACATCAATATCGTCTTTTCTTTTCTCATCAATAAAAACTGTATATGGATCGAGAGTATTTAACATTCCTTTTATACCGGCGCGTAGAAACTGCTCGGGCTTAATTTCATCCACGTAATTAAAAGTAATTTCTTTATAAACGCGGGTAAAGATGTCTATGTTTTTTGATATTTCAAGGTAAAGATCTTTGTTTGAATATATAAACCCGTAAATTGGAATTAGGGATAAAAATAGCAGAACAATTAAGCTTTTCTTTTTCATATTAACACTTCCTTTTCTCATAATTCTCAATCACTTCAACAATGCTTTTATGTATCGTATCAATCGACATTAATCCATTAATCACTTTGAACCTGGTCTCTTTTTTGGCTAATTCTAAATAACCATTTCGTACTTTTTCAAAAAAAGTTTTTTTGGAGATTTCAATTCTATCCAGTTCACCCGAAGCTATTAGCCCCATTCTTCTCTCGGCTTCTTCAACCGGTATATCAATTAAAAAAGTCAATTCAGGAATTGTATTGCCAATTGATATCTCGTGAATGTGATTAACTGTATCAAGTGGAATCCCTCTGCCATAACCCTGGTAAGCTGTTGTTGAATCATGAAATCTATCTGAAATTACAAAAAAACCTTCTTCAAGATAAGGTCTTAATTTTTCACGCACTAATTGTGATCTTGAAGCTGAAAAAAGGAGAATTTCTGTTTCAAGTGTCATTAAATTATTTTTCTTACTTAACAAGATTGTACGAACTTGTTCA
>JAGUXE010000306.1 GCA_020061995.1 Ignavibacteriales bacterium
AAGTTACCGCTGACGGATATTGCATCCGAGAATTCACAATACAGACTAATTCAAATAAACCAACATAAGTTTCTTCTTTTTACTTTGGAGAATTATTCATTAATTCGAAGAGAGAGTAGCGATGCCGGATATACTTGGTCAAATGCTGTAAAAGTAATTGAAGGGACGGGAAGCAATGATAGACTCTATTGGTTCGATGCCCATCATGTTGGGAATAACAAAATATATCTTCTATTTAGGCAAGCGAACAGCTATACAAAGTACTTCAATATTTCAACAGATTTAGGATTAACCTGGGGAAATAAAAAAGAATTTAGTTCACTTTACTCCGAAAAAACATCCTTTCTCACAACAAGGAGTGGTGAAACTTATTTAATTGATGTTCGTTATTTATATCGATTTATTTCTGAGATGGAAATGCCAACTCCAAAGTCCTTCGGAGTTATTTCAAATATCGGAAGTTGTTCACTGGTTGAATCTGATGACAGTTTGCTGACAATCTATTATTCGAAGCATACAAATAATACTATTGCGGGACAATATCTTTATTCAAAAACTTCTTCAGATAAGGGAGAAACATGGTCCATTGAGAAGATAGTTTTAAGATTAGGAGCTAGAGTCCTAAATAGCAGAGTAGTAAAAACTACAACGAGTGAAGTTTATGTCTTATTTACATTAAGGAAGGAACAGCTCTACACGAATGTCTATCCCTATTATTATAATTATGATATTTTTTATTCTAAGAGTTCAGATAATGGGTTAACATGGGCTGAAATTCAACCATTAACTAAATATATGGGTACTGATTCTCAATTTGTGTTGACAACATATAATAATAAGGTTACATTTTTATTACAGTCAGATAGAGGCGGAAATAATATTGAAATAGATAATATGTTCTTTTATCCGAAAAAGTTTTATATCGGAATACTCGGTGAAAACCATGACATCGCTCCACCTCCACTAATTCAAAAATCTTCAAATGAAATAAAATATCCTGATAATTTCTCTCCATTCGCAGCCTCATATAATATTTATGATGTAGATAGCATTACGGAATTTAGGATTAAGTTTACCGGCGATGATGGAAAAACCAAAGAGATGTTTTTCGAAAAACAACCTGATCTCCATCCTGAAACGGGAAAGGAATATATTTACAAAACGGTATTAGGAGGAATGATACAACCATTCAATGTTGAATTTCAAAAATTGAATTATGAGTTTATAGCCAAAAATATTAAAGGATCTTCGACAACTGTAAATGTCAAAAACAAAGTAGTTCAATATGAAAACATTACAAAAGCAGCGCTCGTAAATGTTAACAAAATCAAATTACCGATTGGCAACAACGGAGTTTTGGCAGATGTGCTCATAAACGGAACTGATGGAGGGAGGTTCGACGGAGGAGTATTTCTATTTTCCGGTGGTTTTGCAATGACAGGATATGTAGATAATCAGCTCATAGGAAATATGGTATTTTTTGCAAGTAGAATCGTGGATTATATCCCCGGTTCAGTTGCATTGACGAGTCCCAAATCGGGAAACATTTTTATCCTTAAATCCTCAGACACTCCGTTCGGTGAATCGTGGAAGGAATGGCGCTATGCAGTTGCAGACGGAGCAAATTTTTATGACGGGGATAATGATGGAATTTATAACCCGATTGATAAAAACGGAAACGGAATTTGGGATACCAATGAAGATAAACCCGATTTAATAGGTGATTATACTGCATGGACTTGTTTTAACGATGGAACACCAAGTAATATGAGAAGATGGTATGAACAAAAACCTCTAGGTATAGAAATTAAACAATCGGTTTTCGGTTGGGAAGGAGGCTCAGATAATTTTCTTTCAGAAATACTTTTCGTTAGATATTCTATCGAAAATAAAAACTCCGATAATAAACCTATCGAAGATGTTTATTTTTCAATTGTTGATGATCCCGATTTAGGTGATTATCTTGATGATAGAATTGGGACGGATACGCTTTGTAACTCGACTTATATTTATCAAACACAACCTGATGCTGTATTTGGAGATAGTGTACCTGCATTCTTTAATACTATTGTGCAGGGACCCGTCTCATACATTCCGGGTGTAACTTTTACTGATGTAAATTTAAATGGCATTTATGAAGAAGGTATTGACACTCCGCTTGATACTGCATTCCAGATGTATGGAAATCCGATTGGTGTTGGAAAATACCCAGGGGCAGCTAATCAGAGATTGACTTCCTCTAACACAAATTTACTCCAGCCTCCCCACTGGTTTAATCCTACTGTAAGAGATTATAGAGCTGTTATGCTTGGTTTGGATTGGATGGGTAATCCAACTAATCCATGTACTTTTTTTGCAGGAGAAGTTCTCGGGGGAGTTGATTGTTCGTTGATAAATCCAAAGTATTTTCTCTCCGGCGATCCTATTACTCAAACCGGATGGCTTCAAAGTTATGGTACTGATATTCGAAAATTTACTAACACAGGACCTTTCAGATTAGAGAAGAATAAACCGATTGATATAATTGTTGCCATGATTGTTAAGCGTGGTAGTTCACCACTTAATTCAATAACACTTGGTAGAGAAGCAGCGAAGAGTGCCATTGAATTTGCAAAAAACAATTTTTCACTTGGTACTTCAGAAAGGCCAATAACAAAAACAGGTGAGGTCATTAGTGATTTTGGTAATTATCCGAATCCATTTAATCCTATTACAAGAATAAATTTTACACTAAACAAAAGCGAATTTATTACACTCAATGTTTATGACATACTTGGAAGAAAAGTTAAAACATTAATCAGCACAACACTTGAAACAGGTTCACATCAAGTAGATTTTAACGCATCGGCATTATCAAGCGGAATCTATTTCTATGAAATCAGAACAGAAAATATTCAAAAAATTAATAAGATGATGGTGATTAGATGAAAATAGTCACCGGATTTCTATTCGCACAATTAGAATACAAAACTGAATTAGATATAGATAACAAAAAGTTTACTAAATATTCCGGAATATATCATGAATACAAAAGTTAGATTTTGTTCTTTTTATTTTCTAATGATAATTATTTTTTTGGGGAAGATTACTTTTCCCCAACAAAAAGATTTTCACAAGTTACCTCTGCCGGATGCTGCATCCGTGAATCCACAATATAGACTAATTATAATAAACGAACAGAAGTTTCTTCTATTCACTTTGGAGAATTATTCATTAATGCGAAGAGAGAGTAGCGATGCCGGAAATAGTTGGTCAAATGCTATAAAAGTAATTGAAGGAACCGGTCTTGATGATAGAGTCAATTGGTTTGATGTTCATCATGTAGGTAATAACAAAATGTATTTATTATTCAACCAGAATAATGTTAGTCTTACTTACTTTAAAGTTTCATCTGATTTAGGTTTCTCATGGGGAGATAAAATTCGGTTTGAGGGTATTTACTCTCAGAGGAATACTTCTTTTTTTACTACAAGCAACGGAGAAACTTATTTTATTTTTGATGAGCGATATTTTGCACGCTTTACATCAGATACAAGCTGGACAATACCAAAAATTTTTCCAGGTGTGGGGACTACTCGTAATTTATCTCTGGTCGAAACAACCAATGGTTTGCTCAAAGTTTATTATTCCCCGTATACAAATTCTACAAGATGGAAAAACTTATATTCAAAAACTTCTTCAGATAAGGGAGAAACCTGGTCTTATGAGAAAGTTGAATTGAGTTTATCGGATCAAATACATAAAAGTAAAGTAATAAATACCGATTCCGGTGAACTCTACTCAGTAATGACTATGAGAAAGGAACAACTCTATGTTCAGAGTTACACCCCCTACTCGAATTATGAGCTTTACTTCTCAAAGAGTTCTGATGATGGAAATTCTTGGAGTGATGTCGAACAGCTTACCCGCTATATAGGAGTTGATTCTCAATTTACTTTGACTGCCTACGGAAATAAAGCAAAAATCCTTTTTCAATCCGATAGAGGAGGAAATAATTCTGAAGGAATGAGTTCATTTAATTACCCGATTAAATTTTACATGGGGATACTTGGCGAGAATTATGATTTAACACCACCTCCGCTAATTCAAAAAACAGGATCCGAAGTTAAATTCTCAATATTTCCAAACCCCCTTTCTACGATTTATCATGTTTTTGATTATGAACCTATTTCACAGTTTAAGATAAACTATACTTCAGAAGATGGTAAAACAAAAGAAATCTATTTTGAAAAACAATCCGAACTGCATAGAGAAACAGGTAAGGAATACATATTTAAAGCAGTATTAGGAGGTATGTTACAACCCTTTGAAGTTGAATTTCAAAAATTAAATTTTGAATACATTGCCGTAAATAATAAAGGAACCTCCACTCGTGTCAGTGCTAAAAATAAAGTGGTACAGTATTCAACATTTCCAACAAAAGAATTGGTAAACGTAAATAAATTAAATATTCCAATAAGTAACTTTGGTAACATCGGTGAGGTAGTCGGGCAATATCCTCACCAATACGAAGAGGGAAATGTTTTATATTCAGCCGGTTTTGCTTTAACCGGATTAGTTGATCAAAAAATTGTTGGGAATGGAGTTTTTGGAGCAAGTAGAATTGCAGATTACATACCTGGATCGATAGAGAGCCGAAGTCCTAAATTAGGAGGGGTTTTTATAGTTAAATCTTCAGACCCTCCCTTTGGTGAGGCTTGGCATGAATGGCGTTATGCTGTTGCAGATGGTGCAAAATTTTATGATGGAGATAACGATGGAATTTATAATCCTATCGATAAAAACAGGAACGGAATCTGGGATACGAATGAAGATAAACCTGATTTAATAGGCGATTTTACTGCTTGGACATGTTATAATGACGGGACACCATCCGCATTAAGAAAGTTCAACGATCAAGCACCATTCGGTATTGAAATTAAACAAACAGTTTTTGGTTGGGAAGCTTCGCCAAATGATCTTCTCTCAGAATTACTTTTTGTTAAGTATTCAATCGAAAATAAAAATCAACAAAATAAAGCTATCGAAGATGTTTATTTTTCTGCATGGCACGATCCGGATTTGGGTTATGCTTCAGACGACAAAACCGGAACCGATACATTGAGTAATTCAACTTTTGTCTATCAAGTAACACCTGATTCAATCTACAAAGAAATTGTTCCCGCTTACTTTGTTACTATTGCTCAAGGACCGGTCTCCTATATACCGGGAGTTACTTTTGTTGATGTAAATTCCGATGGAATATATGAAGCCGGAATTGATACTCCTCTTGATACCGCATATCAGATGTATGGCGACTTACTTGGTTTTAATAAGTATCCCGGAGCTTCAAATATGCAATTGTCAGCTTCTAATGCATATTTTTCTACACATTTCGGCTGGCCGGATGTATATACTGCCGCCGGATTAAGGGCTCAAATGCTTGGTATGAATCCTTTTGGAGATCTTTATGACCCGTGCTCGTTTATCATGGGGACTATTAGTGGTGATGTTGATTGTTCAAAAATAAATCCAAGATACATCTTTTCAGGTGATCCGGTATCAAACGTCGGCTGGTTAGATGATTATCCGACAGACACTAGAGGATTAACAACTACCGGACCATTTAAACTTGAGAAGAATAAACCAATCGACATAATAATTGCTTTGATTGTTAAAAGAGGAAGTTCATCACTCAACTCAATAACACTCGGTAGAGAAGCAGCACACGGTGCAATTGAGTTTGTAAAAAACAATTTTTCGCTTGGTACTTCAGGAAAGCCAATAACAAAAACGGGTGAGGTGATTAGTGATTTTGGTAATTATCCCAATCCGTTTAATCCGGTTACAAGAATAAATTTTACACTAAACACAAGTGGGTTTGTAACGCTTAATGTTTATGACCTACTCGGCAGAAAAGTAAAAACATTAATTAGCACAACACTGGAAGCCGGTTCACATCAAGTAGATTTTAACGCATCAGCATTATCAAGTGGCATCTACTTCTATGAAATCAGAACATCAAATTTTCAAAAAATTAATAAAATGATGGTGGTAAGATGAAAATTGAAATTAAAAAATATCAGCAGTTCTTTTTAATCATAATATTATTGTGCGGATTCTCTTTCACAGGCTGTGATAAAAGTACCGACTATTCTGGTTCTAATTTCAGAGTCTCATTTGATTCTCCCACTAATAATTCTGTTTTTGAAGATTCAATCTCCATAAAGTTCAGTTTACAAAATATTAATGCCGTTGAACAAATCGATTTTTACGTTAACGAAGTTAAACTGCTGACAAAAACTAAAGGAGCTAGTGGATTTGATTTCAAATGGAAACCGACTAATCCGCAAAGTGGAGAATCTTATCTACTTAAAGCCGTCACCAAAGACCGTGATGGTAATGAAGCCTCTTCGATGCGCGTAAAAGTAGGGTACAAATGGCTCGAAATTATTAATGATAAAAATGAAGATTGGGAAAAGAATGTTAAAACAGTTTTTGTAAGAAATTCATCCACTCAATTACATTTTAAAGCAGATGCGTACACTCCATGGGTTGTTCCGTTTTCAACAACGTGGGGCATCTCATTCGGAATTTTTATTGATACCGATTCTGATACATTAACCGGACTACGAAGTTCGATTACTAATTTTGGTTACACACTTAACTATATTGGTGCAGACTATCTTGCAATTGTAGGTTTCGAAAATAATAAACTTTACAAATGGAATGAATCAACAACAAGCTGGGTACCGAAGGGAAATCTTACATATTTACTGCTTCAGAATAATTCAAGCACTTTGCAATTCGGGATAAACAAATCAGATTTCGGAAATCCCGCTTCTATTCGATTTGTAGGTTTGATGCTTACAACTATTCCCGGATTACCGATAAATTGGGATTGGGCACCTGATACCGGTTTTGCTGAATATACATTAGATAAATCTTATTCCGGAAGAATCGATTCAACAGGAAATAGTAATATTCCGATTCATTCTAACGAGTTCTTTTTATTGAAGAAGATAGGGGAGTGATTGTAAAATAAGAGGCATCTCCCGTTAGGAGATGCCTTAACTTCTTATCTCGTTAAATGTCTATATTTTATTCGATGCGGTTGTGATGCATCAATACCGAGACGTTCTTTTCTCTTTTCTTCGTACTCACTATAATTCCCGTCAAACCAAACAACTTTGCTGTCACCTTCAAATGCAAGAATATGAGTTGCAATTCTATCAAGAAACCAACGGTCGTGACTTATAATAAGAGCACAACCAGCAAAAGATTCAATTGCTTCTTCCAATGCCCGCATCGTATTTACATCAAGATCATTTGTCGGTTCATCAAGAAGAAGTACATTTGCTCCTTTTTTTAACATCATAGCTAAGTGAACTCTGTTTCGTTCACCTCCGGAAAGCATATTAACTTTTTTCTGTTGATCACCGCCGGAAAAATTAAACTGAGCTACATATGCTCTTGAATTTACAGATCTGTTCCCAAGCTCGATTGTATCATTACCACCGGAAATTAATTCCCAAATTGATTTATTTGGATCGAGGTCATCTCTGAATTGATCGACATGAGCCAATTTTACTGTTTCTCCGACTTTTACAATACCTTTATCGGCAGTTTCGACACCGGTGATTAATTTAAATAGAGTTGTTTTTCCGGCACCGTTCGGTCCTATAATCCCGACAATTGCTCCGGCGGGGATTGAAAAATTCATCTCTTCAAACAGAATATTATCACCATAAGATTTTGCAGCATTTTCGCAATCGATAACGATATTTCCGAGACGTGGTCCGGGGGGAATAAATATTTGAAGATCTTTTATCTGTTGATCAGTTCTTTGATTCAACAATTCTTCATACGAATTAATTCTCGCTTTCGATTTTGTATGACGCGCTTTGGGTGACATCTTTATCCATTCAAGTTCCCGTTGAAGAGTTTTTTGTCTATCACTCTCTTTTTTCTCTTCTACTCTTAGTCGATTTTGTTTTTGCTCCAACCATGATGAATAATTACCTTTCCATGGAATTCCTTCACCTCTATCGAGTTCAAGAATCCATCCGGCAACATTATCAAGAAAATATCTATCGTGAGTAACTGCAATTACAGTCCCTTCATATTGTTGAAGATGTTTTTCTAACCATGCAACTGTTTCTGCATCAAGATGGTTTGTTGGTTCATCAAGTAGTAGAATGTCAGGTTTTTGTAATAACAACCTGCACAAAGCTACCCGTCTCTTTTCTCCACCGGATAGAACCTTTACCAGGGTATCTCCTGGGGGACAGCGTAGTGCATCCATTGCCATTTCAAGTCGGGAGTCTAAATCCCACGCATTCATCGCATCTAATTTCTCTTGAACAATCCCTTGACGTTCAAGAAGTTCGGTCATCTCATCATCAGACATCGGTTCTGCAAATTTTTCATTGATTGAATTAAATTCATTAATTGTGTCGACAATTTTCTGAACACTTTCTTCAACTATCGCTTTGACGGTTTTGGATTCATCCAATGCCGGTTCTTGTTCAAGATAACCGACTGTAAAACCGGGGGCGATTACTGTTTCACCATTTATTTCCTTATCAACACCGGCAAGTATTTTTAATAAAGAACTTTTACCCGAACCATTCAAACCTAGAACACCAATTTTAGCTCCATAAAAGTATGAAAGATAAATATCCTTCAGAATTGGTTTTTGGTTATAATACTTACTTACACCTATCATGGAATAAATTATTTTATTTGGCTCTATGCTCATTTTCATCTCTTAATAATTTTAATAAATTGAAATGCAATATAAGGGAAGAATTGGTTTTATCATTGAATATGCAGCGATTATTGGGAGTTAGAAAATCGTTAAACGAGTGGTTAAAAATTGTTATCTTTGAGGTGAATTTTTACTTGCTTAAGAAACTTTCATATAATTCATTCAATAGTATTTGTGATTATTTTAATGAACCAAAACAAAAAGACTCATATTGTATCTATACTCCAGGCATTGCTTGTAACTTTTTTGTGGTCAACTTCATTTATAATTATCAAATGGGGATTGATTGAAATTCCACCAATTACATTCGCAGGTTTGCGTTACCTAATAGCGTTCATTTGTTTTGTCCCTTTTGTAATTAGACCCAAATACATTACGGAAATGAGAAATCTAAGTCCCGTACAGTGGAAGAAGCTGATTTTACTTGGTTTAGTATTTTACACTTTTACACAAGGGGCACAATTCATGGGATTATCACTACTTCCTTCTGTAACCGTCAGCCTGATGTTGAACTTTACTCCCCTAATTGTAGCACTGTTGGGAATTATTTTTCTTAATGAAAAACCTACACCATTACAATGGTTTGGCTCACTAATATTCATACTTGGAATTATTACATATTTTTTCCCAATATCTCTTACCGGCAGCAAGGGTTTTGGAATATTAGTAATGTTTTTCGGAGTATTGGCTAATGCAGGTTCAGCAATTATAGGAAGAGACATTAATCGGACAAAAAGTATTTCTCCAATAGTTGTAACATTCATCAGTATGGGAGTTGGAGCATCTATACTTTTCGCAGTAGGAATAAGTATGAATGGAATTCCGGTCATAAGTTTGCAAACATTCTTGTTCCTAATTTGGCTTGCAGCAATAAATACTGCATTCGCATTTACGCTTTGGAACCTGACACTTCGGACACTTTCAGCAATGGAATCAAGCATAATTAATGGTACAATGTTGGTTCAGATTGCAATTTTGGCATGGTTATTTAATGATGAAATTATTACTTTAAAGGAAAGTTTCGGAATGCTTATAGCAGCCATGGGAGCAATATTGGTTCAATTGAAGAATTTAAAAATTGATAGATATAAGATTGTAAAAACATAAGTTAACATAAAAACCTTTCTGCAAATTAGAGGAAACATAGATGATTTATAGAGTCATATTACTGACAAGTATATTTTTATTTACTTCTTGTCAGATGGAGGAACAAAAAACCGGCAACTCTGAAATCGAAACTAAAAACGAGTTTTCTTTATCAGAAGAATATAATTGGAATTTTGAAATAAATAGCGAGTTATTCGGGGAAGTCGTGTTTCTTCCTATCTATTCAAGTATCTATC
>JAGUXE010000243.1 GCA_020061995.1 Ignavibacteriales bacterium
GGAAAAAGTGTAAAAGCAAACGGTAAGATGCTCCATTTCTTTGCCGGTCATATTGAAAATCTTTTACGTCATAAATATCAAAAAGTAAATCCTAAGCCTGACAAACTTGTACTGGAGTTAATTGATCTTTTGCAGATTGAGGATAAGATTTCATTAGATACACTTAATCAACCTTATGTTCAACTCGAAAACAAAAATCATTCATTAAAAGATTTCATAAGATTTTTCCGTTTTGAACAATTCGCAATCCCTTCAATTGATTTTCAAGCTATTGTAGCTCTTCTAAATTCTAAAACCAAAAAATTCATTGAGTGGGAATTACTTGCTGCTGAGGGATTCCGATTAAATTTAGATAAAACCGAAGTTGTTAAATATCAAACAAATATGTGGCGAGAAAATTATCTTTTCAGTTTGATGAGAAATAAATTTATGGACTCAACCTCGGCTAATAGTGCCGATTATCAAAAGTATTATGAAGAGAATTATCGTTCTAAGAAAATCCCTTCGCAAGTTAATATTTTAGAAATATTAACTGACAGTTTGAATAACGTCTATTTCATTCTTGATGAAATAGAAAAAGGAGCCGACTTTAAAGAATTGGCTTCTAAGTATTCTAAGCGAGAATGGACAAAACAAAGTCAAGGTGAATTCGGATTTTTCCCTGTAACAAATCATGGTGACATTGGTTTAATTGCTTCTCGAATGGAAATAGGAGAAGTTTACGGACCTTTACGTGTAAAGGAGGGTTATTCCATATTTAAACTAATCGGCAAAAAAGATGAAGTTGAGGAAATAATTCCGTTTGAAAAAGTTCAATCTGAAATTGAACAAGCAGTTAAGTTTAAAATTATTAATGATGCCATCACCAGATACACTGCATCCAAAGCTGTTGAACTTGGTGTCGAGATTAATTCGGATTACTTTGAACAATTGAAAATCTCAAACATCAATGCTATAGTATTCAAACATTTGGGTTTCGGTGGTAAGGTAACAGCCGTACCGTTACTTACTCCATTTTTTGAGTGGGCAACTCCTTGGCTTGAAAATCAAAATTTGAATCCATAAAAAATTTTTTATGGTTAGAGTCAATTAGCGTAAAATAAAATGCCACCAAGACTCGAAGCCACAAAGGATTTTAATAAGTTATAAATTAATGATAATTATTTCCTCATAGAAAGAGGACGTTATGAAAAAAGAAATTGAATTATCGCTTCTGCCAAATGAAGCATTTAACGACGAAGTTATAAGAAGTTCTATAGCTCGACGGTTAAGAATAAATCTACATGAAATCTCCGCACTAAATATTCTAAGACGTTCCATTGACGCAAGGAAAAGTCAAGTTGTATATAAATTGTTAACAGAGGTTTATATCAACGAGATGCCGCAGCCTTCAGAAGAAAATATCATTTATAAAAATGTTGAAAAGGGTAGAAGAGTAATAATAGTTGGAGGCGGTCCTGCCGGAATGTTTGCAGCCTTAAGATTATTAGAGTTAGGATTTAAGCCGATAATTCTTGAAAGAGGAAAAGACGTACAAACCCGTAGACGCGATATCAGAGGGATTCAACAAGAACATATTGTTAATTCCGATTCAAACTATTGCTTCGGTGAAGGGGGAGCCGGAACTTATAGCGATGGCAAACTATACACTCGTTCAACAAAAAGGGGGAATGTAAAAAAGATTCTATCTGTACTCGTTAATCATGGTGCCATTAAAGATATTCTAATTGATGCGCACCCGCATATCGGTTCGAACAAGCTTCCACAAGTTGTTACATCAATCCGCGAAACAATTTTAAGTCATGGCGGCGAAGTTCACTTTAATTCCAGGGTTACCGATTTATTGATTAGCGAAAATAAAATTAGCGGAGTGATTGTAAATGAAAGTTCTGAAGTCATTGCAGATGCTGTAATTCTTGCAACAGGACACTCCGCACGCGATATTTATGAGCTTTTATTTGATAAAGGAGTTAGATTAGAATCTAAACCATTTGCTTTGGGTGTCCGCATAGAGCATCCACAATCATTGATTGATGAAATTCAATATCATTCAAAAGAGAAAGATCCGAACCTGCCTGCTGCAAGTTATGGCTTAACTTGTCAGATTGAGGGGAGAGGAGTATTTTCATTTTGTATGTGTCCGGGGGGAATTATTGTTCCCGCATCAACTGCACCAGGAGAATTAGTGGTTAACGGTATGTCTCTTTCAAAAAGGAATTCACCTTTTGCAAATTCCGGTTATGTAGTTACTATTGATAAAGAAGATGTTGCTGATTATAATTCTTACGGAGTTTTTGACGGTTTACAATTTCAAAAAGAAATCGAACAAAAAACATTTGTAGCGGGAGGAAGTTCACAAACTGCTCCTGCTCAAAAGGTGACAGATTTTCTTAACAATAGATTATCCTCAAATTTATTGAAAACCTCTTATATCCCCGGAATTATTTCTTCACCACTTCATGAATTATTACCCGATTTTATTGTTAAACGACTACAAAAAGGATTGATCGAATTCAATAAAAAAATGAGAGGCTATATCACTGAAGAAGCACAATTGATTGCCGTTGAATCAAGGACAAGTTCACCTCTCCGTATCCCCAGGAATCCTGAGACTTATATGCATATTGAAATTGAAGGATTATTTCCTTCCGGAGAAGGAGCCGGTTATGCAGGAGGAATTGTCTCTGCTGCAATAGATGGGGAAAATTGTGCTAACGGGGTGAACTATTATTTAAGTAGTTTAATAAAGAAATAATTGGTAAGAAATTCCATCTGTTGTCGAGAACCACTTCTCGACAGAGGATGGAGTAAAACTAAAGGATATACATAATCAGCGGAGCGCTCATGTTAAATAATAATGCTTATTACCAAAAACCAACTGAGAGGCAATTATGTCCTTAAACTCATTAACAAAACTATTAGTTATAATATTACTCCCGTTACTCTTTACTGCGGTGAGTTGTAATAAACCGACAGAGCCGAACACCGGTAACGTAACGATAGCCGTTGAAGATGCTTCTTGCACAGAAGTTTGGCTGAAAATAACAGCAGGGAGTAATGCAATAGTACAAGATTACATCCTCTACGAAAACGATAATAAAAAACTTGATATAACACTAAAACAAAGAGATACAGTAATTACCATTGAAAACTTACTCCCAAAGCATAACTATCGTTATAAGTTAATGAACCCCAATAATGTAAGTAATGAAGCACTTGCAATAACCCTTGATACCACAAGCCACAACTTTAACTGGCAAGTGTTTGAATTTGGGCAGAGTGGCAGTGTATTCAGAGATGCATTCATAATAGATGAAAACAATATTTGGGTTGTAGGAGAAGTAAATATCTATAATCCGGCAGATGGAACAATAGATATATACAATGCTGCACATTGGGATGGTACAGATTGGGAATTAAAAAAGATAAATGTTGTATTTTTAGGGAATACAATAACACCACCACTTGATGGTATCTATGTTTTTAATGAAAATGATATGTGGTTTGGTTGCAGCTTACCTATGCATTGGGATGGAGAACGCTGGAATTTATATGATATAAGGACAACAATTAGTCCGGAACTTTCAATAACCAAAATTGTAGGTCTAAATAGCAAAGAATTATATTTTGTCGGAGGGAACGGGACAATTGTATACTATACAGATACATATTGGAGAAGAATTTTTAGTGGGACAATGATTCAATTTTCAGATATTATTTTATTCAACAATAGAGATGTATATACAATAGGTTCAAATAGAAATGAACCGCCATGGAATCCAACATTACTAAAAATCACAGGGACTACGGTAAAGAAGATAGAAATAGAAGGAACAGACTTGCCATTGATAAGAATGTGGGGGAAGTCAGAAAAAAAGGTTTATCTTGGCGGAGCAGGCTTGTATCAAGGAGCAATAACCGGGGGAAAAATTAACGTAAAGCAAATAGCAAAGGAAACAATAGACTGGTGGCTATACGGGATTAATGGAACAGATTATAATGACATATTTGTAGTCGGTTCATTCGGTTGGGTCGTCCACTTTAATGGAATGAATTGGAAAAAGATTCCTAATGAGGAGATTCAAGAATTTAATGGGACATGGAATTGGGTAACAGCAAATGAAAAAATAGTGTGCGCTGTAGGTTCGGAGGGTCCTGGCAAAGCAAAAATACTACTCGGGAGGAGGATTAATTAGGCTAAAGAAAACCAGATACAAAGCCGCTCCGGTGATTACGGCACCGGAGGCGGCAGAAATTGCAAAAGACTTCTAAAATCTTACTTTACACGCTCAACATAACCGCCGGTTCGGGTGTCAATTTTTAAAAAATCATCAGCATTAACGAATAGTGGAACGTTTACTGTAACACCTGTTTCGAGAGTTGCAGGTTTTAATGCTCCGGTTGCAGTGTCACCTTTAAAACCGGGTTCGGTAGAAACTACTTTCAATTTTACGAAAACCGGAATTTCAACATTAATGATTTCTTCGCCATTAAATTGAATTTCTACTTCTTCATTTTCTTTTAGATAATTAACGCCATCGCCGAAAAGTGGTGCGGCTACATTAATTTGTTCATAAGTATTGTTATCCATACAAACGAGGAATTCACCATCTCGATATAAATATTGATATTTTCTTCTTTCAACTCTTACAACTTCAACACCTTCACCTGAGCGAAAGGTATTATCAAGAACTCTTCCTGTCTTTAAATTTTTGAGAGTTGTGCGAACAAAGGCTCCCCCCTTGCCCGGCTTTACGTGTTGAAATTCTGTAATTGTATAAAGGTCATTTTTGAATTTAATTATTAGTCCATTTTTGAAATCTGAGGTATCGGCCATTAAGTTTCCCTATTTATAAAATTTGAAAGATAAAAATAGAGAGAGGCAGTCTGAAAGTCAAGGAAGCCGGATTTTGAGAAGGAGTTTAATAATTCAATTATTGCAATATGACAAACTCGCAAAATATTCCTCTTGGAGTTATTAACGCATATCAGTAAAAATTTCTTATTTTTGAAATAGTTTAAGAATGACTTAATTAAAATTTCTATAGACTAATTAATATTTCGGAAATGAAAATGGATTTAAGCGAGCTGATAAATAATGCCGGTGTAGTCGGTGCAGGCGGTGCGGGTTTCCCTACATCTATAAAATCAAAATCTAAAGTTGAATTTGTACTTGCAAACGGAGCCGAGTGCGAACCCCTTATTCATAAGGATTATGAATTGATGGTTCATTTTGCCCCCGAAATTGTTAAAGGTTTTGAATATATGATTCAAAGTACCGGAGCAAGAAAAGGTTATTTCGGAATTAAATCGAAAAATGTAAAAGCGATTGAAACTTTGATACCATTGATCGAGAATTCACTAATCGAAAAAACTGAGTTAGGTGATTTTTATCCTGCCGGTGATGAATATGAACTTGTTTATGCGGCTACTAAAAGATTAATTCCCCCTGCCGGAATACCGCTTCAAGTTGGTTGTGTTGTAAATAATGTTGAATCGCTTTATAATGTAGCGCGCGCAGTTGACGGAAAACCTGTTACTGAAAAATTCATTTGTGTTGCCGGTGCGGTAAAAAAACCTTCAACTTTTTTTGTACCGATTGGAACTTCATTTCGTGAAATATTGGAATTTGTCGGAGGTGCTACCGTAAAAGATTTTGGTATCTTCGTCGGTGGTGTGATGATGGGACAATTAATTTTTGATTTGGATGAGGTTGTAACAAAAACAACTGCGGGATTCACCGTTCTGCCAAAAGAACATTATCTGATAAAAAGGAAAAATCAACCCGAACAAAATTGGCATCGAATCGGTAAGTCAGCTTGCGATCAATGCAGTTATTGCACAGAATTTTGCCCACGTTATTTGCTCGGTTATGATGTGCAACCTCACAAAGTTATGCGTTCACTCGGATTTAGCAAAACCGGCAGCGAGATATGGAATCAAATGGCTGAACTTTGTTGTGCATGCGGATTATGTACTTTATATGCTTGTCCTGAAGATCTTTTTCCCAAAGAAGCATGTGATAAATCGAAACGTGAGATGCGCGCTGAAGGAATAAAATATGTTCAAACCAAACCTGTTAAAGTTCATCCGATGAAAGATGGAAGAAGAGTTCCCTTAAAACAATTGATTAAAAAGTTGAATCTCCAAAATTATGATGTTCATACTCCATTTACATCAGAAAAAGTAAATGTTAAATCAGTAAAAATGTTATTAAAACAACACATAGGCGAAAAGGCAATTCCGGTTGTTAAGATTGGTGAAAAAGTAAAATTGGATCAAATAATAGCAAAAATAGATTCCGGAAAAATGGGGGCTAATATCCATTCTTCCATTGATGGAATTGTTACCCAAGTTTCTGACGATTTTATAAGAATTAGCAATTAAAAGAAAGTGGAGGGAGTCTAAAACCTCCAAGGTTTTATCAGCATCTATTTACAAATTTCTTCCGGAATTATATTGGTACTTTTAAAATAAACATTTCATTGAAACCTTGGAGGTTTCATTGTTCGAGATAGAAAATTTTATAAACTAAAGAAAGTGATAAAATAATTATGAGCGAAATGAATTCACTCGGATTAATCGAAATGACAAGTATTGCCGCGGGGATGCAAGCTGCCGATATTATGTTAAAAACTTCTAATGTTGAATTAATTCTTTCTCGAACAATCTGTTCGGGTAAATATATGACATTAATCGGCGGAGAGGTTGCTGCAGTTCAAACCGCAGTTGATGCGGCTGTCGAAACAATAGGGTTTGGAGTTATCGATCACTTTGTAATTCCGAATGTACACCGTTCTATATTTCCTGCTATTTCAGGACATACAAATGTACAACTGCTTCAAGCTCTCGGAATTGTTGAATCCTTTTCAGTAGCCTCTTTAATTGAAGCAGCAGATGCGGCGGTCAAATCTGCAAATATCGAATTAATTGAAGTTCGTCTTGCAATGGCACTCGGAGGGAAAGCCTTTTTCACATGTACCGGAGAAGTTGCCGCAGTTACCGCCGCCGTTGAAGCCGGTGCTCATGTGGTTGCAGAAAGAGGATTACTAGTGAACAAAGTTGTAATTGCCCAACCACGTCAAGAATTATTATCGGAAATGATTTAATTGAAAGACTTGATTAGAAAACCGGAATTAATGGCTCCTGCGGGAAACTGGACAATGCTTAGAGCCGCAGTAAAAAATGGTGCCGATGCAGTCTATTTCGGAATTGGTAAATTAAATATGCGCGCCAAAGCAGAAAACTTTACTATCGATGAACTCCCTGAGATTGTTGAATTTTGCAATGAAGAAAAAGTTATTCCTTTTCTTGTGGTTAATACTATCATACGTGATGAAAAATTGAGTGATGTTTCTGAAATTCTTACAAATGCTAAAAAAGCTGGGATAAAAAAAATTATTTGTTGGGATTTTGCAGTCATCGAAAAATGCAAAGAACTTGGTTTGGAGTTTTGTATTTCAACACAAGCTTCAATTGCAAATGTTGCGGCTGCAAGGTTTTATCAATCACTGGGAGCGTCAAGAATAGTTTTAGCACGTGAGTGTTCCTTAAATGAAATAATAGAAATTCGTAAAAATGTGAACATCGAAGTTGAAGCTTTTATTCACGGGGCGATGTGCATTGCCGTTAGTGGAAGATGTTTTTTAAGTCATGAAATGTTTGATAAAAGTGCAAATGAAGGGGAATGCCTGCAATCGTGCAGAAGAGAATATGAAATCTATGATAAGCGAATGGATCAAACTTTAATATTGGGTGAAGATTACGTTTTATCGGCAAAAGATCTTTCTACAATTGATTTTATTGATAAATTAATTGAAGCCGGAATTGATTCATTCAAAATTGAAGGACGAAAAAGAAGCCCTGAATATGTTGCTAAAACCGTTTCAGTTTACCGAAGGGGAATAGATGCATACTTCGACGGAACGTTAACTGATGAATTGAAAAAAGAATTCAATGAAGAACTCGCCACTGTTTATAATAGAGGGTTTTCATCAGGATTCTATCAATACGACCCATCCACAAATGAATTTGCAGATGTTGAGGGGAATGCCTCAACAATAAAAAAAGAATATGTCGGAAAAGTATTAAATTATTATTCGAATTCTCATATCGTTTATGTAGAGCTGGAATCAGGAAGAGTTGAAATTGGAGACAAAATTCTTATCATCGGAAAAACTTCCGGTGTAATTGAAATGGAAGTCCAAAATATAATAATTGATGAAAAATCTGTTGCATCTGCAAAAAAAGGGGACAGAATTACTTTTGAATGCGATGAGAAAGTACGTCCGAGAGATCGTGTGTTCATTTTGAAAGGAAAAGAATGAAATTCAGATATTAATTCCGCCAAGCTTAAAAATATCGATTATCCCTTAAAAATTAAAAAATTTGCTAATTCGGTAAAATAATTCTAACTTTGGGAACAGTTTTCGCCCGGTTAGGGCGATTTTTATTTGTATATGAACTTAATTGAAGAAAAAATATCGAAAATTTGCGAAGAGGTAGCAACCGAGAGTGGTTACTTCGTTATAGCAATTCAATTCCGCGGTCAAAAAAGTCAGAAGATTATCGAACTCTTTATTGATGGTGAAAAGAATCTGACCATAGCTGATTGTGCCTCAATAAGCAGGTTGATAAACGAGAAAATCGAAGCAGAAAACATTATAGAATCGAGTTATCGTCTGGATGTTTCATCCCCCGGGGTTGAACGTCCCTTAAAATTTTTCCAGCAATACAAAAAGCATATCGGTCGCAAATTTGAATTAGAATATAATGATGAATCCGGAACGATTAACAAACTGACTGCTCAACTAAACCGAATCGAAGAAGATATTTTAATCTTTACGAATAAAAAAGAAGAAATTAAGATTCAATTTTCTAACATAATAAAAGCTCAAGTACTAATTAGTTTTTCTTGATGGAGGTTAACTAAAGATGAATTCCGAAATAGTCGAATCCTTTGCGCAGATGGTGCGCGAAAAGGGAGTGGATAAAGATGTGCTTCAGGGTATCCTTGAAGAAGTCTTCGGCATAATTGTTAAAAAGAAATATGGTGAAGATGCCAAATATAGCGTTGTTGTTAATATGGATAGAGGCGATATAGAAATATATCTAATGCGTGAAGTTGTTGAAGTTGTTGAAAATCCAAATCTTCAAATTCATATAGACGAACTTAATAGAATCGGCAACGAGGACGAGCTGGAAGTTGGTGAAGAATATGCCGAGAAAATTAAAATCCCAAGTTTTGGTAGAAGAATGATTGGATTGGCAAAACAAAGTTTATCCCAAAGAATTCGTGAGTTAGAAAAAGATCTTGTTTATAATGAATACAAAGAATTGCTTGGCGAAATTGTAATCGGCGATATTTATCAGATTAGAAAAAATGACATTCTCGTTAATCACAATAAGAATGAATTAATGTTGCCACGGAACGAACAAATTCCTTTTGAAAGATACCGCAAAGGCGAAACCATCCGCGCCATTGTTAAGGAAGTAAAAAAAGGGAATACCGGTCCGCAAATTATTATTTCGCGTTCAGATAATACTTTCCTCCGCAGATTATTTGAAATAGAAATTCCGGAAATTTATGACGGAATTATTGAAATAAAATCAATTGCGAGAGAACCCGGGGAACGGGCTAAAATTACAGTTGAATCGCAAGATAAACGGATTGATGCGGTAGGTGCATGCGTTGGAATGAAAGGCGTTCGTATTCATGCGGTTGTTAGAGAATTGAATAACGAAAATATTGATGTTATCCCTTATACAAATGATATTCAAGTTTTAATTCAAAGAGCATTGGCTCCGGGAAAAATTAAAAATATTGAAATTGATAAAGATGAGAAGAAGGCAACGGTTTTTGCCGATAGTGATCAAGCATCACTTATAGTTGGTAGAAACGGTGTTAATATTCGTCTTGCAATGAAATTAACAGGATATAATATCGATTTAATCAGAGAAGAAAAACCATTCGAAGAATATGAAGATGATATTGAATTAATTGATTTAAGAGAAGAGCTCGGAGAAGAAATTTATAAACTTCTTATTGAGCATAGATACGATACCGCATTAGAAGTGTTAAGAGCGGGTGAAGAAAAATTGCTTGAGGTTGAAGGTTTAACTTCTGAAAAAATTCAAGAAATTTTTGAAATTATAAAATCACAGTTTGAAGAAGAGTAGTTTATACACAAGGGATCTCTAAGAGTATGGAAGAAACTAAAGAAAAAAAGATACGTGTTCACATTTTAGCGACGGAATATAATCTCGCAGCTGATAGCTTGATTGATTTCTTGAAGAAAAAAGGCTTCGAAGTTAAGACGCAGAACTCGATTGTTACAGGTGATATGCTCACCGAGATTCAAAATCATTTCAAAAAAGATATTGAAAAAGCAGAAAAGCATCAGAAGAAAGTAGCCGAATTCAATAAGAAAATGGCCGCCAAAACTCCTAAAGAGGAGAAGACCGCTTCAATTTCAGAGCAAATTGAAGAAGTTCCACAACCCGTCATTGTCGAAATAGAACAACCTTCAATGATTGAAACTGAAACTGTAATTGAGCAGCCAATTGTCGATGAAAAACAATCAGAAGCAACTCCTGATGCTGAAGTATCTGTTGCAGATGAAAAAGTAGTCCAAACAGTAGAAAGCACTGAACAAGTTGTAATAAGTAAAGAGGATGTCCCAACTAAAGTGGAGACGCCTGAAGTTAAAGCCCCCAAAACCCATGAAGACGCTCCAACCAAGATGAGAGGTCTAACCGTTTTAGGAAAAATGGATTTAACTGAAAAGAAATCTGCCCAGCAAGAACCCAAACCTCAAACCGCTGAACAGAAAGAGGATGCTTCCAAGGTTATTAAAAAGAAAAAGAAAAAACCAAAACCAAAGAAAAAAGGTGAAGCTGTAGTTGAAGAGCCGGTTGTTGTAAAAAAACGCCAAAAAGTTAAAAAGTTTGAAATTGATGATAAAGAAGTTAAAGAAGCAATACGTAAAACACTTTTAAGTATGGATGACTCAATCCTTGCGGGGCGAGCCTCAAGTCGTAAAAGAAAAAAGAAGGAACGTCAGGAGCAAGAAGATATTCTTGAAGAAATCCGTCAACATGAAAAAAATGTAATTCATGTTACTGAATTTATTGCAGTAAATGAATTGGCAAATTTAATGGGTGTTTCTGTTGGTGATGTAATAACCAAATGTATTTCGTTGGGACTAATGGTTTCAATTAATCAACGTCTTGATGTTGAAACGATAACTCTTGTTGCAGATGAGTTTGACTTTGAAGTCGAATTTGTTAAAGAATACACTTCTGAAGTTTTGGAAGATTATGAAGATAATGAAGAAACTTTGAAATTCCGTTCACCTGTAGTTACAATTATGGGGCACGTCGATCATGGTAAAACTTCATTGCTTGATTATATAAGACAAACAAATGTTGTTGCCGGAGAATCCGGTGGAATCACTCAACATATTGGTGCATACAAAGTTGATGTTGGTAATGGCAAGTTCATTACATTTTTAGATACTCCCGGTCACGAAGCCTTTACAGCTATGCGTGCAAGAGGTGCACAGGTTACAGATATAGTTATCCTTGTAGTCGCGGCTGATGATGCGGTGATGCCTCAAACAGTCGAAGCAATAAGCCACGCACTTGCAGCAAATGTTCCGATTGTTGTTGCTGTTAATAAAATTGACAAACCCGGTGCTAATATTGAAAAAATTAAACAACAATTAGCCGATCGAAAAGTATTGGTTGAAGATTGGGGCGGGAAATATCAGTGTGTAGAACTTTCTGCAAAGAGTGGAAAGAATGTTGATATCCTTCTTGAGAAAATTTTACTTGAGGCTGAAATATTAGACCTCAAAGCTAATTCTGACCGAAATGCGAGAGGAATAATTATCGAATCCGAACTAGATAAAGGAAGAGGTGTTACTTCTACAGTGTTAGTTCAAAAAGGAACGCTAAAAGTTGGTGATCCGTTTATTGCCGGTATTTATCAAGGCAGAGTTCGTGCAATGTTTGATGAAAGAAATCGTAAAGTTATTCAAGCAGGTCCTGCAACTCCGGTACTTGTTCTAGGTTTAGAAGGTGCTCCGCAAGCAGGCGATCTTTTTATAGTTGTTGATTCTGAAAGAGAAGCACGTGAAATATCACTTAAACGACAACAATTAAAACGCGAACAAGATCAAAAACAAGTTCATCACTTAACCCTTGATGAAATTGCGCAGCAAATTAAAATTGGTGGAGTTAAAGAACTTCCTCTTATCGTTAAAGGTGACGTGGATGGTTCGGTTGAAGCACTTTCAGATTCATTAATGAAATTGTCAACGGAAGAAGTTATAGTTCGAGTTATTCACCGTGGTGTAGGTGCAATCTCTGAAAGTGATGTTCTCCTTGCAGATGCTTCAAATGCAATTATAGTTGGTTTCCATGTTCGCCCGAATCTAAATGCACGTAAACTTGCAGAGACTCAAAAAGTTGATATTAGAATTTACAGTGTTATTTATGATGCGATAAATGAAGTAAAATCTGCATTGGAAGGTCTATTATCTCCAATCCTTAGTGAAGAAATTACTTCAAGTGTTGAAGTTCGTGAAACATTCAAAGTCCCAAAAATTGGAACTGTTGCCGGATGTTATGTCCTTGAAGGTAAAATATTCAGAAATAATAAAGTGAGAATTGTTCGTAACGGAATAGTTATTTATGAAGGTGATTTGGGAGCTTTAAAACGCTTTAAGGATGATGTACGTGAAGTTGACGCTGGTTATGAATGTGGTATTAGTATTTACAATTTTAACGATATTAAAATCGGTGATATTATTGAAGCATTCAAAATTATTGAAACAAAGAAGAAACTTATATAGTGAATCTTTTCCCCAATTTGATTTTAATAGTTTCGGAGGGAATAAATGGGCTATAGAAAAGATAAATTAGAGAACCTGATTAAAGAAGAATTGAGTTTAATCTTTCTTCATCGTTTGTCTGATCCCATATTCGGATTTCTTACAATAACGGGAGTTAAGTTATCGCCTGATTTGAAAATTGCCAAAGTATTTATCTCGGTTTTTGAAAAAGAAAAAAGAGAATATACACTCCAGAAAGTATTGGCAAAGACCGGATTTATCAGAAGTGAGTTAGCATCAAAAGTTAGAGTAAGATATGTTCCTGAACTAAAGTTCTTTATTGATGATACACTCGATTACGTTGAAAAGATTGAAGGAATATTAAAAAAGATTCACGAGGATGATAACAAAACAATCGAATAATTCCTCTGAACTTAATTTCGAAATAGGTGAAAGTATTCTGTTTGATAAACCTTTAAATAGAACATCTTTTCAAATTGTTTATGAGTTGAGAAAAATCATCAAAGTTAAAAAGGTTGGACATGCCGGAACTCTTGACCCTAAAGCTACAGGCTTATTAATAATTTGTACGGGGAAAAAGACGAAGGAGATAACTAACTTTCAGGATTTACAAAAAACTTATACCGGATCTTTCACGCTCGGTAAAACTACACCGTCTATGGACTGTGAAACCGAATTTGAAAATGAATTACCTTTTGATCATTATAACGAAGATGAAATTCTTTCAGTTCGGAATTCATTTCTTGGTGAAATTGAACAAATTCCTCCGATGTTCTCAGCCGTAAATTATGGAGGGAAAAAACTTTATAAGCTTGCCCGAAAGGGAAAGACAGTCCATCGTGAACCGAGAAAAATTAATGTTTATCAATTTGAAATAACAAAAATATCGCTTCCGGAAATTCACTTCAAAATTGACTGTTCTAAAGGAACTTATATAAGGGTGATTGCTCACGATTTTGGTCAAAAATTAGGTTGCGGAGCTTATTTAAGCAGTTTAAGGAGAACCAAAATCGGAGATTATTCCGTCGAAAATGCTTTTTCAATTGATGAGTTCAGAGATTTTTATTACGGGATAAATAAAACTTCCACAAATACGGAAGTTTCTTTTTGAGATGAAAATACTTTATTTTTGCAAATTACCGTTAAGATTTTGGAAGCATGAGTGTTGAGCTAAATTTATCTGAAATAACTCGAAACGATAATACAATTATTACTGTCGGGTCTTTTGACGGAGTGCATGTCGGTCATGTTAAAATTCTTTCAACTCTTGTTAATACTGCGAAAGAAAAAAAATGTAGAAGTATCGTTTTAACATTTGAACCTCATCCTAGAAAAATTGTTTCACAAAATTATTCTTTGAAATTATTGACCACCCTTGACGAAAAGCGAGAACTGATTTACAAATTGGGTATTGATGAAATTTTAATTCTTCCGTTTACTTACGAATTTTCTCAAATGTCCTCCGATGATTTTTTTAAGGATATCGTCATCGATAAAATCGGAATTAAAGAAATTATTCTTGGTTATGATCACCGATTTGGCAGAGGAAGAGACGGAGATGAGAACAAAGTTAGGCAACTCGGCAGCATTTATAATTTTGATGTAACACTCGTTCCCGAAGTTAAATATGATGATTTAACCGTAAGCAGTTCGGTAATCAGAAAAGAATTGCAAAAGGGGGAAATTAAGTCAGCCACTTGTTATTTGAATCGGTTTTATTCAATTACCGGAAAAGTTATCGAAGGGGATAAGCGGGGAAGATTGCTCGGATTTCCAACTGCAAATATCAGTGTTTCTGACCAAGACAAAATGATTCCTGCAACTGGAGTTTATGCAGTACAAGTTATAGTAGAAGGAAGAAAATATTTCGGTGTAATGAATATTGGTAATAGACCAACATTTCAAGAGACTGAAAATGTAATTCTAGAAGTTCACATATTCGATTTTACTGAAAATATATATAATAAAGAGATTAAAGTTGAATTTGTCGATCGAATCAGAGATGAACAAAAATTCAATTCTAAGGACGAACTTATTCAACAGATAAATAGAGACAAAGCAACTGCTTTGCAAATTTTAACAAATTAATAAATAATTAATCCCGGTTAGTTCTGGGGTTATATCGTATCAAATCAAAAGGAGAAATAGTCAGATGACTAAAGAAGAAAAACTCGAAATAGTTTCCAAGTATGGTGCAAACGAAAAAGATTCCGGTAAAGCGGAAGTACAAATTGCACTTATTACAAAAAGAATCAATGATCTTACATCACATTTTAACATGCATAAAAAAGATCACCACTCAAGAAGAGGGTTGATGATGCTTGTTGGTAAAAGAAGAAGATTATTGGATTATTTAATAGCTAAAGATATTAGCCGTTATAGAACCATTATTAAAGAATTGAATATAAGAAAGTAAGGTATTTGAATGTTAGTTAGTAAAGAAGTTGTAATCGGCGGAAAAACTCTTTCGATTGAAACCGGCAGATATGCCAAACAAGCAAACGGCGCGGTTATGGTCCGTTTAGGTGATACGCAGGTGTTAGTTACTGCATGTGCATCTGAAGAAGCAAAACCTGATTTAGATTATTTTCCGTTACAAGTTGAGTACAGAGAAAAATCTTCAGCAGCCGGTAAATTTCCTGGTGGGTTCTTCAAACGAGAAGGTAAACCTACCGAAAAAGAAATTTTAAGCGCAAGATTAATCGACCGTCCGATAAGACCTTTATTTCCTGATGCTTATCGTAATGAAACACAAGTTATTGCTTTAGTCTTCTCGTATGATGGTGAAAATGATCCGGATGTCTTAGGCGCAGTTGGAGCATCTGCTGCACTTGCAATTTCCGACATTCCATTTGATGGTCCTGTTGGTGAAGTTCGTGTTGGAAGAATTAACGGAGAGTTTATTCTCAATCCTACTCACGTTCAACTTGGTGAAAGTGATATTGAACTGGTTGTCGCAGGAACAGCAGATTCAATAATGATGGTTGAAGGTGAAGCTAAAGAAGTTGGTGAAGATGTGATGCTTTCTGCTTTAAAATTTGCACAAGCAGAAATTATTAAAATTGTTAATCTTCAAAATGAATTGGTTGCTGCTTGCGGAAAAGCAAAACGAGAAGTTGTAGCCATAGAAATCAATTCCGATTTGGTAGGTGAAGTTAAAGCATTGGCAACGGATAAGTTGCAAAGTATCGTATCTTCAGTCCTCGCAAAAGAAGAGAGAAGTAAAGCAAATAAAGAACTGAATAATGAAGTAAAAGCTGCATTAGCTGAAAAATATCCTGATCAAGAAAAGGTAATCGGCGCAATCATGCATGATCTTGAAAAAGATTTAATGCGTGAAAGAATTCTGACTAAAGGTTTAAGACTTGACGGCAGAAATACAACTCAAATTCGTCCTATCACTGTTGAACTTGGAGTTCTTTCAAGAACTCACGCATCAGCATTATTTACACGCGGTGAAACTCAAAGTTTAGCTACGCTAACTCTCGGAACTAAAAACGATGAACAAGTTATCGATGGACTATTATTGGAGCATACTAAACGATTCCTTTTACATTATAACTTTCCTCCGTTTAGTGTTGGTGAAGTTGGACGAATGTCAGGAGTTGGACGACGTGAAATTGGTCACGGTAATCTTGCTGAACGTTCACTTAAAAATATGCTTCCAGCAGAAGATAAATTCCCTTATACAATCAGATTAATTTCAGATATTTTGGAGTCTAATGGCTCATCTTCAATGGCATCGGTCTGTTCAGGTTCACTTGCCTTAATGGATGGTGGAGTTCCGGTAAAGAGTGCTGTTGCAGGAATAGCAATGGGATTAATAAAGGAAGCAGATAAATTTGCAATCCTTTCTGACATTCTAGGAAATGAAGATCATCTTGGTGATATGGACTTCAAAGTTGCCGGTACAGCGGATGGAATAACAGCTCTTCAAATGGATATTAAGATTCAAGGAATCTCATTTGAAATCATGGAAAAAGCGCTTGCTCAAGCAAAAGATGGCCGTATGCACATACTTGGAATCATGAATGAAGCAATTAGTCAACCACGAGAATCAATCTCGCATTATGCACCAAGCTTAATCACAATTAAAGTTGAAACAGATCAGATTGGATTAATAATTGGTCCCGGTGGAAAAACAATCCAAGGGATGCAAAGGTTATTCGGTGTTGAAATTCACATTAGTGATGATGGAACTATAAACATTGCTTCGCCGAATAGAGAAAGCGCAACTAAATGTAAAGAGCATATCAAAGGAATGACAGCCACACCCGAAGTAGGTGAAATCTATGACGGTCTTGTTACCAAAATAATGGATTTTGGTGCGTTTGTGGAAATTCTTCCCGGTAAAGAAGGTTTATTGCATATCTCACAAATCGACACAAAACGTGTCAACAAAGTTACGGATTACCTTAAAGAAGGTGACCGAGTTAAAGTTAAACTATTAAAAGTTGAAAACGGAAAATATAGTTTAAGCAGAAAAGAACTCTTAACCGCATCGGAAGGTGCTCAAGAAGAAGTTAAGAGCTAAAAGTTATTTTGTCAGTGTTGCCTTAATATGGCAACACTGATTCTTCTTTAAGATTTAAAAATCTTCCATTGAGGAAGGATAAAAGTTTATTCAACGAAAGAGATTTTCGATTGATTTATTTTATGCAAATAGTTAAACAACTGTCCGGTCTTCTGAACGGTTTTTTATTCATCCTTTTTAATCTTACGGATGAATATTATGATGACTGCAATATTAACGCAGGAGAAAACAGTAGAAGCATAACCGGATATTTTAGTATATACTCAATAATTTTAAGTTTAAAATTGTATGATAAAAGAGATTATCATCAATTCCTCTGCTACTCAGACGCGTGTCGCTATTACAGAAGACGGAAATTTAATCGACTTCTTTGTCGACTATCCTGAGAACAGAAGAATGGTGGGCGATATTTACCTTGGTAAAGTTGCCCGTGTACTCCCCGGTATCAAAGCGGCTTTTATTGATATTGGGATGAAACATGATGCGTTCCTTCACTTTTCAGATATTGGTGAACGAACAAAAGATTTTCAAGCCTTAGCCGGTGAAGATGTTGATGTAGTTGTCGATGACGATGACATCGAAAAGAAAAATTCGAAAGAAACTCCGCCACCGTCTGACCCAACCACAATGATCAATGGTGTCCCTAAGTTAAAAAAGGGACAGGATATCATTATCCAAATCACAAAAGAACCTGTAAGTAACAAAGGGGTTAGAGTAACATCTTCAGTATCGTTACCCGGCCGCTTTTGTGTATTACTTCCTTTTGATGATAAAATTGGAATTTCAAAGAAAATATATGATTTCAAAGAA
>JAGUXE010000053.1 GCA_020061995.1 Ignavibacteriales bacterium
CTACCTGAGGTTAATTCCAGTATATTTGATAACCAAGGCGATCAATTATATAAATAAAAAGGAAGGTCAACCTGTGGTCATCTATTTTCATCCATGGGAAATAGATCCTGAACAGCCAAGAATAAAAGCAGGCTTAAAATCAAGCTTCAGGCACTATATAAACCTCGATAAGACCTTCTATAAGTTAAATTACCTACTTGAGCACTTTAGATTTTCTCCGATGAAAGAGGTCTTAGGCTTTTAAATGAGACCAAAGGAATTTGTAAAAAATGCCCTTGAGGACGAAGTTGTTGAATGGAACAATTTCGTTTATTCGCATCCATTATCCACACTTTATCATCTATATGAATGGAGAACGGTTATTGAAAAAAGTTTTGGTCATAAAACTTTCTATCTTCTATCACGAGATACAGATAATATAGTCCAAGGGATTTTACCCCTCGTTTTCATGAATGGTATTATGTTTGGAAAATTTCTCATTTCTCTACCTTTTGTAAACTATGGAGGACTTTTATGCAATGATACGAATACAGAATCGCTCTTAATGGATATGACAAGACATATCCAACAGGATGTTGGTGCTGAATATACTGAATTCAGACACATAATAAAATATGCACATGATTTTTCGACAAAAGAACATAAGATGACCATGACCCTTGAACTCGAAAGAGATTTAGACTCGCAATGGAAGACTTTTAATACTAAACTCAGAAATCAGATTAGAAAAGCTATGAAAAGTGGATTGAGCGTTCGTGTAAGTCATATTGACATGCTGAATGATTTTTACATTGTATTTTCAAGAAATATGAGAGACCTTGGTACCCCTGTTTATTCTAAGGTTTTTTTTAGAAATATTCTCGAGACTTTTCCATACTTAACAAAGATATTTTCTGTATTTTTAGATAAAAAGGTTATTGCATCAGGTATTGCTATATGGTTTAAAGACACTTTTGAAATGCCATGGGCATCCTCAATCAGAGATTACAAATCACTCTGTCCAAATAATCTACTTTACTGGGAAGCTATTAAATTTGCGATAGAGAATGGTTTTAAGAAATTCGATTTTGGACGATCAACACCTCATGAAGGAACTTATAAATTCAAGGAACAATGGGGAGCAAGGCCAGTACAGCTCTACTGGCAATATATTTTTAATGGTAGAAAATCTTTACCCGAACTCAACCCCAAAAATCCAAAATACCAAATGGCTATAAAAATCTGGCAGAAGCTTCCGGTATTTCTGACAAAAATTGTCGGACCTCCTATTGTGAGAAATATACCATGAACATATTTCCGTTTCCTGTTTCTCATTTTCTATTTTCCATTTTCCAATATCCAATGTCTAACTTAAACAATTACCCCATAAAAGGCATTCTTTTTGATGTAGACGGGACTCTTTACAAACAGTTCTTGATGAGAACACTTATGATTGTTTCATTCATTCTTACAAATTTTATTACTCCTTGGAAGATTATTTCAGAAGGCAAAATTATTAGAACTTATCGAAGATCACTAGAGCATCTCAGAACGAATGGCAAAAATATTTCATATAATGACCACCTTAAATTTACTGCAAATAACTTAAAAATACCATTTACAATTGTTCAGGAAGTGGTGAGTAAATGGATGGAGATAAAACCCTTGAAATATATTTACCTGTGTCGTCGTAGAAATTTAGAAAAGGTCATCAATACACTTTATCAAAGGAATATAAAGATAGGGGTATACTCTGACTATCCGAGTCGAGAAAAGTTACTTGCACTCAATATCCTTCATTATATGTCAACAGTAGTTTGTTCGACAGATAGCGATGTGAGAAGTTTTAAACCATCTCCACATGGATTTATAGTTGCTGCTAAGAAAATGAACCTTGATCCTTCGGATATTCTGTATATAGGAGATCGTGAAGATATAGATAGTGAAGGAGCTAAAGGTGCTGGTATGCAAGTTGTCATTTTAAAATCAAGGTTTAAAAAAAATCATCATTCCACGAAATACCCTGTAATAAGATCGTTAAATAATTTATTAAATTATGGCTAATCAAACTTTAATCCACCCTCAAAAAAGTAACAGCATATTGGCTTATATACAGATTGCCAGAATAGACCATTGGTTTAAAAATGTCTTTATGATTCCAGGCATAATTCTGGCAATCTTTGATTCACCCGGGATACTCTCTTGGAATATGTTGCCTTCTTTATTCCTTGGGGTATTAGCTACTTGTATAGTTGCTTCTGGAAATTATGTTATCAATGAAATCATAGATGCACCAAAAGACAGGTTGCATCCTGTTAAAAAGACCCGACCGATTCCTTCTGGAAAAGTTAATCTTAAAATAGCTTATATAGAATGGATTATCCTTGTCATTGGAGGATTATCTCTTGCATATATGGTTAATGTCCAATTTTTCTGGAGTGCTCTTTCTCTTTTTATTATGGGTATTGTATATAATGTTCCCCCTGTGAGATCTAAAGACCTTCCCTATGTGGATGTCCTTACAGAATCCGTTAATAATCCAATACGTCTCTACCTTGGATGGTATGCTACAGGGAATATTCATTATCCACCACCTATATCACTGGTTCTTGCATATTGGATGATAGGGGCATTCTTTATGGCGGTAAAAAGATTTGCAGAATTTAGACGAATAGCAGACAGAGAAGTTGCAGCTAAATATCGTAATTCATTCCGTTACTATTCAGAAACAAAATTATTGTTGAGCATTATTTATTATGGTACAGCCTTTGGACTTTTTGGAGGCATCTTCCTCATTAGATATAGAATAGAGCTTATCCTTTCTGTGCCTTTTCTTGCAGGATTAATTGCCGCTTATATGAGACTTGGATTTCTTGAAGATAGCCCTGCACAGTATCCTGAAAGACTTTATAAACAGAAGTGGTTTGTTGGATATACAACGCTATGCTTTCTGATTGTTTTCTCATTACTCTTCGTTGATGTGCCGTTTATTCATATACTCTTTGCCCCAAAACATCTGCCGGGACAATAAAGGGACTTTTTAAGTCATCCCTGCAAAAGCAGAAATTTAGGTGAAACAAACATGCCGGGTGTAATCGGATACATAACAAAAAACAAAAAAGATCCTGCAGAATTAAAACTTCTCGCAGAAAAGATGGCAAACTTCATAAAACATCAGGATGAACATATCATTGACATAATGGACATTGTTGAAGGAAAGGCTTTCTGGGGACAGGTAGCACTGAATTTTATGGAAAAAGAAAGGGAACTAAAACAATATGATGACAATGAATGTTCGGTATTATTATGGGGAACTGTTTACAATGAAAAAAACTTAATCTCTGGATGTGAACATAGAGAAAAGTCCGGGATTGGTGAATTAATTGCCTTCTGCTATAAAAAGTTCGGTCAGGATTTTATATACAAACTAAATGGAGATTTTATCATCCTAATTTTTGATAAAAGAGAAAATAAAATTGCTATTTTAAATGACTGTATGGGCACATATCCACTTTATTTTCAAATATCAACAGAAAATCTTATTTTTGCCTCGGAACTAAAAGCACTTTTTGCAACATATGAAATAAGAAATCAGCTTGACTACTGTGCAATTGCCGATTACTTCAGTTTCAGCGCTATTATGAATAATAGAACATTTCTGTCTGATATAAAACTTCTGCCACCTTCAACAATATTGACATACAATCTGGTATCCGGTAAAACAGAGACTAAATGCTACTGGGATGTATTAAACAATTTTGGCAGCAAAACAGGAGATAAGAGTGAAATTTATGAGGAATTGAGACATGCCTTTAATAATGCAGTTTCAAAACGCCTCGATGGTGATACAAGGCTTGGATTGGCTCTGTCAGGGGGACTTGACACGAGGGCTATCTTGTCAGCAATAGATACGGATAAATATCCATTGCTTACATATACACTTGGTGTTCCCGGATGCAGGGATGAACGCATTGCAAGGCAGCTTTCTTCGATAAAGAAGACACGCCATACATTTGCTGACATTGATAATAACCACATAGCAAACTATCTTGAGAATGCAAGAACAATGGTCTTTCTTACTGATGGATTCTATCCACCATTTGAATTTACAGAAATGATGGCATACAACGAGTTGAGAAAAGAAGATTTCCATATTCTAATCCGTGGTCATGGAGGAGAGCTTGCTAAATCAAGCCTTGCTTGGCCATTTCAGGTAAATAGAAATGTCATGGAACTAAAACAGTATAACGGTGATTATCTTAAAAAAATACTTATAGAAGAAGGCTCATTTGTAAAGAAGAGTATCAAATGGAAGGGCAGATTTAATCGTCATTATGAAACTGTAGATTGGAAACCTGTATTCAGAGAAGAAATCTATTTGAAAATAAAAGATGCAGCCTATACCTCACTTGACAGTATGCTGTCAAAAGTAAACGGCAATCTGCATCCAGCAGATATTTGCACCTATTTCTATATGCATGTTGAAAGCGGCAGAAGAACTGCCTCAGCACTTTCAATATTCAGAAATCAGGTTGAAGTGAGAATGCCTTTTCTTGATTCTGATTTTGTAAGGAATCTCCTGAATGTGCATTACAGTTATCGTAATACCACTGACCTGCACAAATATATTATTTCAAGAAACAGTCCTGAGCTGATGAAAATACCTGATTCAAATACAGGTGCACCTTTAACTGCAGGACATTTCCGTATTTCCATGATTGAAAAATTTACAACACTGATGAAACGCCTCAACATAAAAGGCTATCTTCACTATCAGAATTTTCATGACTGGATTCGAATGAAAATGGGAGATATTGAAGGAGTTCTACTTGACCAGAGAACACTCGAAAGAGGTATATATAATGCTGATGGGATAAAGACCATCATTCGCCAGCACATGAACGAAGGATATGACCACGGCTATATGATAGGCAGCCTGCTTGGACTGGAGTTATGGTTTCGGATGTTTATAGATGGGAATTACCTTTATAAATAAGAAACTCCTCATTATACTGCTTATTGGTTTTACTATCAATCTGGCAATTCTCTTTTCAATACCTGAAGTAAAGATCGTCTATGACGAAGCAGACTATAATAATCTTGCAAAAAACATCCTTGAGGGAAAAGGATATATTTCTCCTTATGGGAAACCCACTTCAATGCGTCCTCCATTATATCCTGTATTCCTTGCGGGAACCTATACATTGTTCGGTGTAGACAATTATAGAATGGTTTGGTTTGCTCAAATCATTTTACATCTTATCACTGGTATTATTGTCTACAAGACGGGTGAAACATTATTTAAACCGTCTGTGGGGATGCTCGCCTCTATTTTATATATCTTTTATCCATCACTAATCGGTTTCAATTTTCTCCTCATGTCTGAAATCCTGTTTAACTTTCTATTTGCACTTTCGATATGTTTTTTTGCATATTTTCTGAAAAAAGAAAGTAGTGGATATCTCATTGCTTCTGGTATTGCATTCGGACTTTCTGCACTTACTAGGTCTGTCGGATGGCCAATAGTCATTCTGTTAACAGTTTTTCTGGTTATTGTTGGTTTTATAGAACGTCAATTCATTGAAAAAAGTCTTATGAAAGGAGTCCTTTTTCTGTGTTTCTTTTTACTCACTGTTTCCCCCTGGGTTTACAGAAATACTCAGGTGCAGGGCTCTTTCACATTTATAGACACTATGGGTGGTATGAATTTTATGATGGGCAATTATGAACACACCCCTCTTAACAGGTCGTGGGCAGCGGTTGAATTGAAAGGTGAAAAAAACTGGGGTCACAGGCTTCATATTGAATATTCAGGGAAACATCTAACCGAAAACGAAAAACAGAGATGGGCAACAAAACAGGCAATTAGGTTTATGATTGAAAATCCACTTCTAACACTCAAGCGGAGCATTATAAAGACATTTGACTTCTGGGGACAGGAGAGGGTGGTTGTGGCATCCCTCTCAGAGAATCACTGGGGTGATGCAAAAAAAATTTTTGTTGGTATTTTAGCAGGTCTTATTGTCCTGTTTTATACTTTAATATTTGTGAGTGCAAGTTTTGGCTGGGGATATGCATTAGGTACAACGAGGGTAATTGCGATTTTTATAGGATTGATTGTTATCGGTATGACACTAATTCATGCAATTGTATTCGGCCACTCACGGTATCATCTTCCGCTCATTCCACTCATGACAATTCTTTCAGCTGTTACATTCATCAACTGTTATGATGTGAAGAAGTATTTTATGGAAAATAAGAAGGCTTTTTTACTCTGTTGCTGTTGGATATTGTTTGTCACCATAGGATGGATCAGGTCTATTTTGTTTGTAGATACTGATAAGATTCTAAAAATATTATTTTAATATTTTATGTCCTTCAAGAAACTATTTTATGTCATTCCTGCGGAAGCAGGAATCCAGAGAAAGTCATGCTGAAATTATTTTAGCATCTCATTAATTAATCATGCAAAAGCCAGTAAACATTATCATCACCGAACCTGCGGGCATTACACGTATAAATGAGCCTGTTACCATGGGAATTCCATTCAAAAAAGGTATTCTGAATGACCCTTCATTACTTTCAATATTTGATGAAAATGACAAGCCTGTTCCCGTTCAGGTAGAAGTCCTCAATAAATGGTCTGATGGCAGCATAAAATGGGCTTTGTTCGATTTTCAAGTGAACATTGAAGCTGATAAAAAAGCAACTTGGCAACTTAAATCAGAAAAGAGTGATGTTTCTGCCTTAAAAGAGAAAGCGATTAACATCAGCGAATCGCCTGAAGAATTTATAGTAGATACAGGCATGTCAATAATGACTATTGACAGAAGATTATTTATACCGTTTAAGAGTGTAATGGTCAGTGACATTGATTTGATTGCTAAACAGAGATGTTCTACATTACTCATAAACACAAAAGGTGAGAAATTTGAGCCATTTATTAAACATTCAAAGGTAGAAACGCAAGGGCCTTTACGCACAACTTTATATCTTGAAGGCATTTTCTGTCATAAAAAAAGTAGAGGAACAGAATTAATAGACTTCTTTGCCAGATTACATCTTTATGCTCAACATTCATTTTCAAAAGTAGAATTTACTATAAGAAATCCTAAAGCTGCTGAACATCCCGGAGGAATGTGGGATTTAGGAGATAAAGGTTCTGTATTTTTCAAAGACCTTTCAATCAATGTTGGAATTCATTCAGGTGAAACACACATTCAATGGAAAACACAGTTTAAAGACCCAGTCAATAAAAATTACTCAGACATAGAGATTTATCAGGATTCGAGTGGAGAAGAAAACTGGCAGAGCCGTAATCATGTGAACTATCAGGGTAGGGTTACTACAACATTTAAAGGTTACAGAGTCTATAATGCTGAAAAGATTATTAAATCCGGGGAAAGGGCAAATCCTGTTTTATCAGTTGCCAAAGAAAATGGAAAGATTGGAGCTACTATAAATAAATTCTGGCAGAACTTTCCAAAGGCATTGAAAGCCTCTGATGGAATTGTTTCAATAAAACTATTTCCAGACAGATTTAATGGTTTGTTTGAATTACAAGGAGGTGAACAGAAAACACATACCATTTTCCTTATGTTTTCAAAGTTAGATGGAGAAGATATTGAATGGACACTTTTACCAATAATTCCTAAACTGACACCTGAGTATTATGCATATACAAATGTTTTTGGATATCTAACACCAAAAGAAAAAGATTCACACAGTTCTTACATTTCAGTGATGGATACAATCATCGAAGGTGAAAAAAGCTTTTTCAACCGAAGGGAAATTATTGATGAATATGGATGGAGAAATTTCGGTGACCTTTACGCAGACCATGAAGGCTTATATTACGACGGACCACAACCTGTCATTTCACACTATAACAATCAGTACGATGGCATATGTGGTTTCCTTTTACAATATGCAAGAAGCGGTGACTTCAGATGGTTAGAACTTGCTGATGACCTTACGCATCATGTAATGGATATTGATATATATCACACAGATAAAGATAAGCCTGCCTACAATGGGGGTCTTTTCTGGCAGACAGACCATTATGTTGATGCAGCGACATCCACTCACAGGACATATTCAAGAAAAACTATAGAATTAAAAAAACTAAGAGATTACGGTGGTGGTCCTGCAAATGAGCATAACTACACAACAGGTTTGCTTTATTATTACTTTATGACCGGAAACCCCATGGCAAAAGATAGTGTCATAGGATTAGCAGAGTGGGTTATCAATATGGATGATGGTTCAAAATCACCTTTTAGATTTATCTGTAAAAATGCAACAGGACTTGCGAGCCAGACTGGTTCATGTACCTATCATAAACCCGGAAGGGGATGTGGAAATTCTATAAATGCACTGTTAGATGCATATATACTCACAGGTTGGAAAAAATATAAAGATAAAGTAGAAGAACTCATTTGTCGTTGCATCCAGCCAGAAGATGACATAGAAAGTATTAATCCTGTCAAAGACCCAGAATACAGATGGTCCTATTTAGTATTTTTGCAGGTGCTCGGGAAGTATCTTGATATGAAGACAGAATGTGGAGAAATGGACTACATGTTCTGCTATGCGAGGGAAAGTCTTTTACACTATGCAAAGTGGATGCTTGAAAATGAGGTTCCATACAAGCAATTACTCCATGTGGTTGAATATCCAACTGAAAGCTGGATAGTAATGGATATGAGAAAAAGCAATATATTTGATTATGCTTCAAAATATACTCTAAATGAAATATTAAGACAGAAATTCCTCGAAAAGGCTTCTTTCTTTTACAAGACATGCATAAAAGACCTTCAGGATTTTGAGACAAGATATTTTATGCGTCCACTTGTTATGCTGATGAATTATGGAGTGATGAGATTGTATTTTGACAATCATCCTGAAGAAAAGGTTGTCTGTAAAGATTGTAATCATAATTATGGAAAACCACAGAAATTTGTTCCGCAGAGAATAGTAGCTATAAAAAGGGTTAAATTGGCAGGAGTAGCAATATGTTTCATTTTCATGGTCATCATGAGTTTAATAATTATAAAAATCTAATTTTATCTGTTATTCCTCTAAAAGTTGAAATACGGAATAAATTAGTTACCTTCCAGAGGTTTATTTGAAACACCAAACATCATTTAATTCTTTTAGCCTTAATGGGGAAAAATTGGGGTTTATAGTTGGCCATTTTAAATCTGGAAGCACATGGCTTATAAATCTTCTTAGCCTTCATCCTAAAATAGTCGGTATTGCTGAAACAAATATCTTTCATCATGCATTCAAATATGGAGATTTCAAAAAAAGTAACGAAGTATTATTTAAAAAAACTGCATGGGGTGAAGAAGGTTTGAAAAAGCTACCAAAACACTATTTAGCTAAATTGGTGAACAATTTCAGAAAATACCGGAAACCTGTTCTAAGATTAAACCCTCTTGATAGGCCAACAACATTTTATAATCTCAGCTTATTAAATCAATTCCGTTTGAGAAATTTATTACTTAAAAGTGAGACACCTGAAGATTATTGTAGAAGGTTTTTTAGTTTTCTAATGTTAATATTTTCACCAGAAAAATACTTGATAGAAAAATGTCCAGCAAACATATTTAATGTTCCAAGAATTAAAGATGTTTTTCCTAATTGTAAACTTATGTCTGTGCACAGAGATGGAAGAGATGTTGTAATTTCTCATTATTTTTTCTGGAAAAATGAAAAGAGAGAACAAGAATGGTCTTTTGGAAATAGTGTTCTTTTATGGAAGAAAGCTATAGAAGCAGAATTAGAATTTGCAGATAAGTATGGGATCTGGGTATGCTCATACGAGGATTTATTATCAAATGGAAGAGGTATTGTTAAGGATATCCTCAATTTTTTAAAGTTAGACTCTGACAAGGCAATAGTTAATTCAATGATTGAAAAATCTTCATTCAAGTTTATCACTGGTCGAACATCAGGAGTCGAAAACAGAAAGGAATTTTACAGGAAAGGTACATCAGGAGACTGGCGGAATCACTTTACGGATGAGGATAAAAAAACTTTTAAAAGATTAGCTGGTAATCTGCTTATACGGTTAGGATATGAATCAGATTATAACTGGTAATAAGGGTACTTTTATATGTCATTCCTGCATAAGCAGGAATTCAGAAAAACTATAGAAAAGGAAAATAATCTATGAAAGAAATGATTAATGAACTCATTCAGTACCGCGAACTTCTTTACATGATGACCTTGCGAGATATCAAAGTCAGATACAAACAATCAGTCATGGGTTTCATGTGGGCTATCTTTATGCCAATGCTAATAGTTGCAGCAGGGATTCTTGTGAAAAAAGCATTTTCCTTTGTTTCAGGAAAACCTATGGAATTTTCAGAAATATCCTCTGTTGCCGTAAAAGCACTTCCATGGTCTTTCTTTGTTGGCTCACTTCGTTTTGCAACTAACAGCCTTATCACTAACACAAATCTTGTCACAAAGATATATTTCCCAAGGGAAGTATTCCCACTTTCAGCCACGTTCGCAAATCTCTTTGATTTTTTTATTGCATCAATAGCACTTACAGTCATACTTGCTATAATGGGAGTAGGTATAAGCATTTATATCATCTGGCTTCCATTTTTAATGATACTACTTATAATGTTCACTGCAGGTGTAGGCATGCTATTCGCCTGTGCAAATCTTTTTTTCAGGGATGTAAAATATATCGTAGAGGTTATACTTACTTTTGCTATATTCTTTACCCCTGTTTTTTACGAAGCATCAATGTTTGGAAAATGGTCGCCATTATTATTAATAAATCCTGTTGGTGCAATACTTGAAGGCATAAATGATGTTGTCGTTTTTCACAGAGCACCTGACATGTTCTGGCTTGGCTATTCAGCCATTTCTTCTATTACTACTCTTATTTTTAGCTGGTGGATCTTCCATAAGGCAGAATTTACATTTGCAGAGAATATATAAAAAATATAATCAGCTAAGCTATCTATAACAAATAATATTGCTGAAGGATATGGGAGATATTATTTTCAGGAAAATATCCAATTTTGTCGACAATCAAGAGGTTCTATATACGAATTAATTGATGATTTAATGAATGCTTAGACTGTGGATATATTAATGAACAAAAATGTATTGAACATAAAAAAGACGCATATGAATTAGTCAGAAAATTAAATGCATATATTTCAAAAACAAGAAAAATGAAAGAAGAATATGAATCATAAACTATCTTCTTTTATAATTTTTCAATATCCATTTTCTATTTTCAAATTTCTATTTTCTAAATAATAATGACTGACATAGCCTTATCATTCGACCATGTCTGGAAAAAATTCAAAAAGGGGGAGAAGTACGATTCCCTTCGTGAACTGATTCCCGCTATGGCAAAAGGCCTCTTTTCAAGAAACAATAAAGATGAACTTGGTAAAAGGGAATTCTGGGCATTGAAAGATGTATCTTTTGAAGTGAAAAAAGGAGAGGCACTCGGGATTATTGGTCCAAATGGTGCTGGGAAAAGCACAATCTTAAAATTATTTAGTGGCATTCTAAAACCAAATAAAGGAAATATAAGAGTAAATGGTCGCCTCAGTGCTCTTATAGAAATAGGTGCAGGATTTCATCTGGATTTAACCGGAAAAGAAAATATTTATTTAAATGGTTCGATCCTTGGCATGAAAAAGAAAGAGATTGATAAGAAAATTGACGAAATAATAGAATTTTCTGGAATTTCAGATTTTATAGATACACCTGTTAAAAGATACTCCTCGGGAATGCATGCAAGATTGGGATTTTCAATTGCAGCCCATGTAGAACCTGAAATATTATTGGTTGATGAGGTATTGAGCGTTGGAGATGCAGGTTTTCAAGCGAAATGTTTGAAGAAAATGGATGAAGTTATGAAAGGTGGAACAACCATCGTTTTTATAAGTCATATGGTAACACAGGTTGCTCGATTATGCAGCATAGTTTTAGTACTTTCTCAGGGAGAGATAAAACATTATGGAGATTCTGATACAGCGGTTAAAGTTTATTATGACCTTGTAAATTATCCTGAAGTTAAGGATGAAAAAAAGTATCATAATAAGTTAGGTATTTCAATTGTCCCTCTTAATTCTGGGGGAGAAGAGATAAATAAAATTCCCTTTGGAACTCCGATTTATCTCAAGGCAAAATGCAATATCCCTGATAATTTCCCTGAATCATATCTAATTATTAAAATTGGTAATGATTATGGACAGAATTATATAACCTTAAATTCTGAAAAGGCGAATATCAGTGTAAAAGCTGGATATTCAGAGATAATCTGTCGTGTTGATAACTGTAATTTTCTTCCTAATGTTTACAAATTACGTGCATCTCTTTTTGATATAAAAACGGGAAAAGTCTTTTACTCTTATCAACAAAATGATAATATGGTTATCAGCATGCCAGAGAATGATATTTTACGTACATTACCAACCAAAGAATATGCTGTTTTTGATGTCCCTTCTTTCTGGCAGTTAATAGAATAGCAGGTCACTTCATATGTATGATAATCTCCATATTTCAACAGAAATAATTTATTGACAGGATATAGTGAAGACACATATACATATAATAAATCCTTATTGGAACGACTCCGGCGGGAGCGAATGGAGATCTCTTACATTGTATGAGGAATTAGTAAAGTATACTAAAGTAAATTTATGGAGTGAATATACTCCAGCTCCAAAGCTTTTAAATAAATATCCAATAAAAATTATAAGACCTAAAAGATTTCAATTTCCCTTAACAGGAACATTTATTATTGTGGGCACTTATTTTTATATAGGCAGATGGATTAAATTTGCAAGTCCTCGAAGAATAATATTGATTTATAACCTTTTTGAACAAGATAACTTATTAAAACAAATTGATAGATTATCTAAAGGCGGAAAAAGAAAAATAGAAATTGTATATGCATCAGAAGGTTTGAAAAATCTGACAGGTCTGGATGGTATTGTACATGAATCATTAATAAACATTAAGAAATTCATCCCACAAAATAAAGTTCTTAAGCATTGGAACAACAATGAATTTACTGTTGGAAGAATGAGTAGAGATGTAATAGAAAAACATAATATTCAGGACCTTAAGCTATATGAAAGGCTTTTGGCTAAAGGAATTCGTGTAAGAATTATGGGGGGCACATGTTTAAATGGCTATTTAAAAGAAAAGGGAATAGAACTTTTAGAATGTAATCAGGAGAACCCAGTAGATTTCATGCATACCCTTGACTGTTATTATTATCGCACTTCAGAAAATATTATTGAGACTTTTGGAAGGACAGTAGCTGAAGCAATGGCTTGTAGATTACCTGTCGTATGTGATGCAAGGGGACAATACAGTGAATTTATTCATAATCGCCAAAATGGATTTTTAATTAATAATAATAATAATAATAATGAAGCATTTGAAATTATTATGAATCTTGTCAAAAATCGAGAATTAAGAGAAAGAATAGGAAGAGAGGCAAGGATTACAATGGAAAGAATATACTCAGGTGAAAATGTAAAAAAAATGATCGAATATTATCTCGAATAAAAAATGACTAAGGTATCTGTAGTTATTCCCTGCTTTAATGCAGGACGCTATCTTCGCGAAACACTCAATTCTGTAACATCGCAGACTTTAAAGCCTGCAGAAATCATCGTAGTTGACGATGGTTCAACTGATAACACTGCAGATATTGCACAAGAATATGTACCTATAGTTACATTAGTCCAACAGAAAAATCAGGGTATTAGTATATCTAGGAATAGAGGAATGGATGAGGCTAAAGGCGATTGGATAGCCTTTTTGGACGCAGATGACATCTGGGAATCTAATAAACTCGATTTACAATTAAATGCCGTTTATAAAAATATTGATGTAGTTTGTGTTCATAGTAATTTTTATAAATTTGGAGAAAATATAAAGTCAAATATTATCAATCAAATACCTGAAGTAGTTTTGCAAAATGATTATCGGATAGAAACACTGGTTACAACTTGTATGGTTTTACCATCTACTGCTATGGTTAGATCAGATATTCCTCTGCGATTTTATTCATGGGTTGATAAAGGGGAAGATATGATTTATTTTGCAGAATTGAGTAACTATGGAAAATTCTTATATATACCTAAACCATTAGTTGGATATAGACAACATACACACCAAGCAACAAAGAAAAAAGATGCATGGGTAGCTCATTTCAAAAATATGTTCAGGTGGTTAACTGAAATAGAACAGCAGTTAGGTCCTAAAAGGACCGATGAACTAATTGACTTGTTAAGTCAAGATATAATCAGGATTTTAAAAGATGCCCGCTGGAGTCATCAGTGGGAACGTTATAAATCTCTTAGAAAATATGCCAAGAAAATCGAATGGCCGAGGGGTAAGCCTAAAATTCTGTATTATCCAGAAATATTTTATCAAATTAAAGATATTATTGATAAGATTGTTCCTAAAACATTTTATAGATTTTATAGTAAACAAATTTCCAAATTCAAATTCTTCAATGATTAAAAAAACAAATTATATTTTGTCATTAAAACATTCATATTGGAAATTTTACAATGTTTTAAACAAGATTTGGAATGCATACAAACCAATTATTGAGATTCCTTCTGATATAAAAGAAACTATCCTTGTTTTAGGAAGTGGCAGAAGCGGGACAACATGGGTTGGTGATGTTATTTCTAAGATGTTAAAAGCACGTCCAATATTTGAGCCATTTCTTTTGAGTCGAAAAAAAGAATTTATATTGACTAAAAAAAGAATATTCAAAGAATCTGAAATTGACCGTAACTATCAGCTTTATATTAGACCGAATTCATTAAATAATCATTATCATAAACAAATAAAAATAATTCTTCATGGAAAGATACAAAGTTCATGGTCAGATAGAGATAGCCAATTATATATTTATAAAAGAAGAGTAATTAAAGACATAAGGGCTAACCTTTTTATGGCCTATATCGCTTTAAATTGGCCTGATATAAAAGTTGTTTGGATTACAAGAAATCCTATTGATGTTATAAAATCACAAATAAAAATGAATCAGGAAGGGTGGGATTTTAATTGGAGCGCTGATAATGTAATGACACAACAATATCTTTTAGAAGACTGGCTCAGTCCTTTTTTATCGAAATTATTATCTGCAAAATCACTTTATGAAAAATTAACACATAAATGGTGTATTGAGACATATATTCCACATAATCAGAATGTTGAAAACCTTGCAAATGTATTAAAAGTTAATTATGAAAATCTAATAAAAGGGAAAAATGAATGGGATAAAATCGCTAAATTTTTAATTGGAAAAATGTGGGAAAAAGACAGACTTGAATCATTATCAAATATTCCCAGTAGAACATCATGGATAGACACTGGAAAAAGAAAAAAGATTAATAAATCATATTTATTTTCAAAGGATGAAATAGAAATAATAAAATGTATTATAGATTCATATGGGCTGAGCAATTATATAGTTTAAACTATAATTTATACAATTTATAATTTCCTTCTATCAATTGATAATAGATTAGTCTGAAAATCTAAAAACTGAATATGATATTATCTTTGAAAAATAGAATATTAGTTAGTGTTATTATTCCCTGTTATAATGCTCACAGATATATAGAGAAAACAATTGAATCTGTTTTATTTCAAACTTATCCTGTTTTAGAAATAATTATTGTTGATGATGGATCTACTGACAATACAATAGATATCATTACCAAAAAGTATTATTCTTATAATCAAATTAAAGTAATTCGCCAGGAAAACAAAGGGGAGTGTGCTACAAGAAACCAGGGAATAGAAGAAGCAAAGGGTGACTGGATAGCATTTATTGACGCTGATGATATCTGGGAACCAGAAAAATTAGAGTTACAAATATCTTCAATTAAAAATACCACAAAAAATAATATTATATGTGTTAACACTGGAGTTTATACTTTTGGTGAAAATATCGAACGCAAATCTAAGCCTATTCCTGAGGCAGTTAAAGAAAGAGATTATAGGATTGAAACATTATTAATCACGCCTTTGATTAATACTTCTTCAGCCATGATCAGAGCTAATGTTAATTTGAGATTTCCTGAATGGGCAAGCCAAGGAGGTGATATGATATTTTTTGCTGAGTTATGTCAATACGGAGAATTTTTATACATACCCAAAGAACTTGTTGGTTATAGAATGCATTCACAACAAAAAACAAAAATGAGAAGTGCCTGGAAATTCCATTTTCAAAATAGATTCAGATGGATAGAAGAAAATGAAAATATATTAGGAAAAGAGAGATCTGAAAATTTGAGAAATTTGTTACGTCATCAGGTGATTGAATGGCTGGATCTTGCCAGATGGAACAGGCAGTGGGAAAGGTATTATGATCTCAGAGAATATGCAAAAACTCTTCCATGGCCTGAAGGACCCCCGGATATTTTAAATGGGCGAATATATCCCAAGTTTATATATAAAATTAAAGACTTTATTGACTCACAAACAAAAAACTATTTGTAATTATAAATATAAATGACTATTGTAAGCGTGATAATTCCTGTTTATAATAGTGCAGATTTCATAAGAGATGCAATAAATTCTGCTTTAAACCAAATTGATGTTAATGTAGAAGTTGTTGTTATCGATGATGGTTCAACAGATGAAACACCAGAGATACTTAAAGAATATGGGACTCAAATAAAAGTACTTCGTCAGACAAATTCTGGACATGTAAAAGCAAGAAATAATGGTGCAAAGCTATCTTCAGGTGAATGGTTAGCTTTTCTTGATGCAGACGATAAATGGCATTCAGAGAAGCTTAAGAAACAACTCTCAATTGCAACTAATGAAATTGGTTTAGTCTACACAGATAGACAAAACTTTGGTGACATTACAAGAATCAATCCAATCGCTTCACAGAGTGGCAATTTATATGAAGGAGATATCTTTGAAGACCTTCTATTGGGTAACTTTATTACTGTATCAAGTGTAATTATTCGTAAAAAATGGTTTGAGTTTTTAAAAGGATTTGATACCTCACTTCTTGTCTGTGAAGATTGGGATATGTGGTTACGATTCTCAGGGGCCGGAGGAATAACAGCTGTTTGCAGAGAACCTTTGACTCTATATAGATGGAGTTTACTCTCGATGAGTTTTAATCATACTCGTATGCTGGAAGGACGTTTGAAAGTCTTACAAAAGGCATTAGATTCACCAATGGGTAAAAAAGTATCTGAAACCTTAAAAAGAAAAGCTATTTCTAATGTCTGGAAGACTTCAGCTTGGTATGCCATGCCTTCAAAAAAACATCTATCCTTATTATGGTATCTAAAAGCTTTATACTATACGCCTAAAGAGGCCTCAATCTACAAGCAAATTGTTAAATGTTGTTTGGGTAGAAAATAAAATTTAGATTATTATCTTTAGATATCATCTTTCATGACTAAATCTTTCAAATTGCAACTCAGCAAGAAAAAATAGCAAAATTATTTCACTTTTAATAGAAAAAAGAGGAAATTAATGAAAGAAACTAAGGATTTGTATTCAATCAGTTTACTTCCTCGTCAGCTCTGTGATCTTGAACTTTTATTAAATGGCGCTTTTTCTCCACTTGCAGGATTTATGAAAAAAGAGGACTATGAAAGTGTAATAGAAAACATGAGGCTATCTGATGGGGCACTATGGCCGATTCCAATAACACTTGATATTTCTGAGGAAATATCAAGAAAGATTGAAGTTGGTCAACAGATAGCACTTCGAGATCAGGAAGGATTCATGCTGGCAGTGATGACTGTCGAAGATATTTGGAAACCTGATAAACTCAAAGAGGCTCGGAAAGTATATCATACAGATGAAATAACTCATCCGGGTATTGCTTATCTTCTTGAACAAACTGGCCCTTATTACATAGGGGGAAAAGTAGAAGGAATCCATCTACCGATACATTATGATTATAAGAATCTGAGACTTACTCCTTCTGAAACGAGAGAGTATTTCAAAAAGAATGGATGGAGAAGAGTGGTAGTATTTCAGACACTTCAACCTTTACATAATGCTCACAAGGCCATGACCTTAAAAGCTGCTGAAAAGGCGAGGTCAAATATACTCCTTCATCCAATAGTAGGAACTACTAGTCCGAATGATATAGAGCATCATTCAAGGGTAAGGTTTTATGAGGCGATCTGTCAGACATACCCGCCCGGAACCGTTCTATTAAATCTTCTTCCATATGCAATGCGAATGGCTGGGCCACGAGAGGCATTGTTACAGGCAATAATTAATAGAAATTATGGATGCACTCATTTTATTGTAACTCCACATCATGGAGATCCGTTCACTAATGATAAGAGACCTCCTTACTATCCGAGTTTATCAGCGATTGAATTACTTGAACAGTATGAAGATGCTCTCGGGATTGGAATAATACCTTATGAAGAAATGGCCTATGTTGAAGAACTTGCTCAGTATATTCCAAAAAATGAATGCCCTTCGAGTTTTGTTCCAAAAAGTCTTTCTTCTGTTGAATTGAAAAGAAGGCTTGACTTCAATATAGACATTCCAGAATGGTTTTCACCTAAAGAAGTAGTTACAGAACTGAGACGTGCATACCCACCAAGAAATAAACAGGGATTTACGATATTATTTACAGGGCTACCGAGCTCAGGAAAATCTACTATAGCAAAAATACTCCTTACAAAGTTTCTTGAAATAGCAGATAGACCGGTTACCCTTCTTGATGGAGATATCGTTCGCAAGCACCTTTCGAGTGAACTCGGATTTTCAAAAGAGCATAGACATATAAATGTCGTTAGAATCGGATATGTTGCAAGCGAGATTACTAAAAATGGCGGTATTGCAATTTGTGCACCTATTGCTCCATATGAAAGATCAAGACGATATAATAGAGAGCTTATTTCAAAGTATGGTGGATATATCGAAGTATATGTTGCTACACCGTTAGAAGTCTGCATGAAAAGAGATCGAAAAGGTTTGTATACAAAGGCTTTAGACGGAAAAATCAAAGGTGTTACAGGAATAGATGACCCTTATGAAGTTCCCATAAATCCAGAAGTTATAATTGATACGACTGACATCACACCTGAAGAAGCTGTACAGGAAGTGCTTTTTTATTTGAAAATACAGAAATATATTGGAAAGGTAGATGGAACATAAAATATTATCTCCTCAATATAAATCATATAGTATCTCCATTTAATATAAATGGGTAAGATACTTCTTTTAATTCTTATTGTTGGAACTGCAGTAGTATCCCTTTTTCAGTCTTGGATTGGTGTGATGGCATATTACATACTTGCAATCATGGGTCCTCAGTACATATGGTGGTGGAATTTTGAAGGGATTAGAGTATCATTTATAGTAGGTGTTTTTGCATTATCAGGGGTTGTTCTTGCCGTATTAACAAAAAGGTTTGATTTGCAATTTTTAAGAACAAAATTGAATTTATGGATTTTTTTGCTTTATACATTTCTTTTAATTTCTTATTTTTTAGGACCTTATGTTTCTATGCCTGAACGAAAACTTTATGACCCTGATACAGTATTCATAAATGCATCAAAAATATTCCTTTTTTATTTTTGTGCTGTCATTGCAATAAATGAAATAAAAAAACTACGATACTTAAGCATTATTTTTCTTTTCATTACAGTTTTTTTTATCTATTGGGCAAATATGCAATATTTTAATGAAAACTGGTTTAAGTTTGATATGGGACGATTAAGTGGACCAACTGATATTAGAGGAATAGGTCTTTATGGTGATGAAAATGCTTTTGCAATGCTTTTTGTAACAGGACTTCCTTTTTTATATTTTATTGGACAGACATTACATAATAAATGGTTTCGATATGTCCTATGGGCAATAATTCCTTTTGGATGGCATGCAGTTTTTTTAACAGGCTCTCGTGGGGGACTGGTAGGTCTGGGAGTAATTGTTCTATTAACTGCTATTTCGAGTAAAAGAAAACTTATTGCAGCTTTATTGATTCCACTCGCAGTATTTTTCTATTTCTGGCAGGCAGGTGATGTTATGAAAGAAAGGGCAGAAACTATTGTTGATCAGGAGGGTGAGAAGTCTTTAGAGGGTAGGCTTAATGCATGGGAAGCAGGGGCAAAAATGATTGTAAACCATCCAATAACTGGGGTTGGGATTGTTTCTTTTATGTCAGCATTTCCTGACTATAGTGAAGATAAGCCAAGAGTTGCACATAATACAGCTATCCAATTTGCAGCAGAATCAGGTGTTATCGCAGGAGTCAGTTATGTGATGATAATAATTATGTTCTTTATAAGTTATAAGAGAATAAAAAGATGGTGTGAAGACAATCGTGATTATCCAGATCTAATGATTATTGAATCTTTAAACAGTGCAAGTTTTGTATCATTTTCTGGATTAATTGTATGCTCTTTATTTTTGAGTTTAAATTTTCACGAGATGTTTTTTTCCCTTTTGATTTTTAATAATTCATTGTCAGTCATTTGTTCAAAATCACAATTTGTTACTCAAGAGGCTAATGTTTTAAGAGATGCTGAAATAAATTCAGCATGATAAGGTAACGCTGAGAAGCTCAAATAGGAGTTAAACATGACAAAAAATGGAGATTTTAAATGATGAAAAGACATATAAAATTGGTTTTATTAATTTTGATTTTTTCAATATTATCTTGTAGCAAAATTGATGGATCATCTAATATTCCTCAGGTTACAGGCCTGAAGGTCTTTCATCAAAATGGGCAGACTTTTATAGTATGGAATGGTATAGAAAGATATGGTGAACCATCTGCTGAAGATGAGGTTTTAGGAGGTCTTTTACAGCCAGCATTTAAAAAGAAACTTGAATTGCTCAAAAAAGCAGAAAAAGAAGGGAAAAAAATTTCATACCAAATCTATCGCTCAACAAATTCTATTACATCAACATCTATTAAATCAGCGGAGCTAATCGCAGATGTTCAACCGCTATCAGTTTATTACCCATTTCATCTTGGAATGACATGGTATGGTGAAATTCATAAAAACTCTGTGATTCCGAGAATTGCTGTTGAACCCCTCAAAACTCTTAATGATGGGCAAGAAGTATATGTACATACAATCAAAAAAAACGGAAGATTTTTTTATGCTGTAACAAATTTAATCAATGGAAAGGAAAATACATCAATAACTGCGCAGAATTCTTTGAACGAGCCTATTTTTGAGCAGATAAGTTCACCGGAGCCTGTACTTCAAAGAGTACGAAAGATCGATAGAAAACAACACTATCTCTATCAGCATGGACCTGCTGAAGTTCACTATTACATGATGTGGGTAGATGAACCATATTCGAATAAACCTCAGGGATTTGAGTGGGCTGTTGCTATCCCTAAGGGATGTGGCACTGAGAAAAAGCCTGCAGTTCTTCAATTATATCTTCACCCATGGGGTGGAAATCCTGATACTGGAACTTTCTGGTATGATGTCAAACCATGCACAATTCGTGTATCTACTGTCAATTTTCCGCCACAGGACTGGTGGTATGGTTACAGAATGAGTTATGGTCATTCGAAGCAAAATAAAAATGACATTGTTTTTAACTACACTGAACGAAGGCTTATGCATTTTATTGATTGGGTTAAAAAGAACTGGGAAATAGATGAAAATAGAATCTTTGTTGAGGGCTCTTCTATGGGTGGTACCGGTGCAATGCATTTTGGAATGAAAAATGGTGATATTTTTGCATATGCAAACTCTTGGGTGGGAATTGGAAGCTGGCGTAACAGTACATATTTCAGAAAAGGTGAGCGGGTCAAATGGGGTGAAATTGATGAGTTAATGAACTATAATGGCGTTAAATTTGATGACTGGATGGACCTTTCGTGGTGGCTCAGTAAGTATCCTCAGAAGGAAACTTCATTTTTAAGTTTTGCAAACGGGAAGAATGATGACCAGATAGGCTGGTATCAGGCAGTAGTTACTGTAAAGGCACTTCAGGAGACAAAAAGGCCATTTGTTTTTAGATGGGGAATGGGAGGACATGGTGAACGAGCTATTTTCATGTTTAACCCGGAGATAATGGCATTAGATAAAAGTATCCCAGCATTTCATAATTGTTCACTTGATAATAAAATCGGTAATGGCACTAAACTCAGCATATCTCAAAAGTTTAAAACGCAAGAAGGTAAGGTGCTTGATGACTGGTATGATGGTGATTCAAAAGGTCAAATTAATGCCTATCTTTTATGGGAAAGTGTTGTTGAAGGTGATGATAAATATGAAATTACAGTGTTTCTAACAAAAGAAGCCCCAAAAGATACTTGTACAGTAGATATAACCCCGAGAAGGACACAGAAGTTTAAGGCAAAGCCCGGTGAGAAGTTCAAATGGTCTAATATAAGCCTTAAGGATGGAAAAGAAATCCAGGCAGGAGCGGCAACATCTGATCAATGGGGATTGGTAACGATAGAGAAGTTGATTGTCAGTAAAGGGAAAAATAGGGTAAAAATCTGGAAATAGAAACGAACGACGCATAAAGTCTGTCAATATTATTCATTCCCTGATGTCAAAATGTCACTCTCCCATGAAATATTTTGACAAACCCCTTGTTACCCCTACCTGTAAGAATATTTTTTCTGATTTAAAATATGTGCGGTATCTGCGGCATCTATAATTTTGGTTCTTTTAACCCTGTCAATCAAGCACTAATCAGGGTAATGTGCTCAACAATGGTACATCGTGGGCCTGATGAAGAGGGACTCTGGATAGATGGTAATATCGGTCTTGGACACAGGCGGCTTAGTATCATTGACCTTTCTACAGGCCAGCAGCCCATGTCAAACGAGGATGGCACAATATGGATTGTATTTAATGGAGAAATATACAATTACAGGGACATTAACATTTATTTAAAGGAAAAAGGCCATAACTTCAGAACAAGATGTGATACGGAAACCATTATACATCTCTACGAAGAAAAGGGAGAGGACTTTTTAAAAGAACTTAGAGGCATGTTTGCAATTGCCCTATGGGATGCGAGAAATAAAAAAATGATTCTTGCAAGAGATCGTTTGGGGAAAAAACCGCTCTATTATTTTTTAGATAAAGACAGGATTATCTTTGCTTCTGAATTGAAGGCGATTTTATGTGACCAAACTGTTCAGAAGGAGATTGACCCGACAGGATTAAGTGATTATCTGTCATTTCTTTACGTCCCAGCACCTAAAACAATATTTAAAAAAATAAAAAAACTTGAACCTGCGTCTTATATGGTAATTTCTAAAGAAGGAATACGGATAGGACGATACTGGAATCTCTCGTGTAAATCGGATTCCTCTAAATCTCTATCCGCATATATTTCGGAATTAAAGGAACATTTTATTGATTGTGTAGAAAGCCGTATTGAAAGTGATGTGCCTTTGGGAGCATTTCTCAGTGGAGGAATTGATTCGAGTGCTGTTGTCATAGCCATGTCAAAGCTTCTGAATATCCCTGTAAACACTACCTCAATCGGATTCAGGGAATCAGGATTTAATGAGTTGCCATACGCTCAGATAGTTGCAGAAATCGCTAAAACCAATCATCATGAATATATACTTAAGCCTGACTTTATTGAGTATTTACCCGACATCATCTGGCACCTTGATGAACCGTTTGCCGATTCTTCAGCACTTCCAACTTATCTCCTCTGTAAAATGACAAAACAAAATGTTACAGTAGCGCTCTCCGGCGATGGTGGCGATGAAAATTTTGCTGGTTATTCACGTTACATCTCAGCATTTCTTGAGAATCATTTTCGACATATTTCTCCTTGGTTAAGTAGAGTTTTGATAAAACCATTTTTAAAGATTCTTCCTGAATACCTGAGAGGCTATAACTTTCTTGAAAACCTTACAATTTCTCCAGAACAGGCAATGGCAAATACCTTTTTCTATTTTGATAAAGATTTAAAGAAAAGAATTTTCAGTGAACCACTGAAAAGAGAATTAGGTGACTACAGCTCTTTCTCTTTCATTGAACAATACTTTCGTGATTGTGATTCAGATGATTTAATTACAAGACTTGAATATGTTGATGTGAGGACTTATTTGCCAGAGGACATTCTTATGAAAGTTGATAAGATGAGTATGGCACATTCCCTTGAGGTTAGAGCACCGTTTCTTGACCATAAAATGGTAGAATTTGTCTTTTCAATTCCTTCACAGTATAAATTGAATTCAAATGGTGGGAAATACATTCTCAAAAAGATGCTCTCTGAGTGGCTGCCATCAGAAATTCTGTATAGAAAGAAGTCAGGATTTGCTGTCCCGATTGATTTCTGGTTTCGTGGAAAACTGAAAAATTTGATGGAGAATGTTTTGTTTGAAAAGAGAACACTTGAAAGGGGATATTTTAATCCTGATTGCATAAAGTGGTTGTGGGAAAGATATCAGAAGCATCCATTTTATCAAATAGATTTGAGTCATCATTTATGGGCATTGTTTGTATTCGAGCTATGGAACAGAATTTATATGGATGGTGAAAGACAGCTCAATATTAATGAATATATATGAAAATCTTTTTAAAGATAACAGCGCGAATCACCGCACTAATTATTGTTTTACCCCTTTACCTTTTCATGCTTTTCTGTGAACTCTTTATCAAAACCGATCAACCTTTTCAGGGATGTTCACAATTTTTGAGTTTAATACCAGGGCTTATAGGGAATTATCTAAGAAGGGAGTTTTACATACTTTCACTCGCTAAATGCTATGGTGATTGCTGTATTGAGTTCGGAACAGTTTTAAATCAGAGGACAATTGAAATCGGAAGAAGGGTTTATATTGGAGTTAATTGTTGCATCGGCGAATGTAAAATCGAGGACGATGTCCTTATTGGAAGCAATGTGGACATCATGAGTGGAAAAAGACAGCATTATATCAAGAGTCTCGATGTTCCCATAAGAGAGCAGGGCGGAAAATTAGAGAAAATAGTTATTGGAGAAGATTCATGGCTTGGCAATAGTTCAATGATACTTGCAAATATAGGTAAAAAGAGTATCGTTGGAGCCGGCAGTGTAGTAATAGAAGATGTTGAGCCATATAGTATTGTTGCTGGCAATCCAGCAAAAGTAATAAAAAAGAGAAGTTGAAAATCCACATCCTTCAGGTAGTCCATAGTCTTGTTATCGGTGGTGCAGAACGGGTTGTCTGCGACCTTGTGAGGGCTTTCAATGATGGAGAGTTTACTACATCTGTGTGTTGTCTTGATGAGCTTGGTGAATTTGGTGAGGATTTACAAGCTGATGGATATTCTGTTGATGTACTGAGAAGGAAACCTGGAATAAATAAAAATTTAATTCTTAAATTAAGAGAGATTTATAAACACAGGCAAGTTGATTTAATACATGCACACCAGTATACACCCTATTTTTATGCTGCCTCAGCATCTCTTCTTAATGAACGGAAGCCTGTTATATTTACAGAACATGGTCGCCATTATCCTGATTATCTTCGCATAAAACGAGCTTTCTTTAATCAATTGCTAAGGCTGACAACAGCTGCCTATACAGGAGTCTCTGAATTTACAAGAAAGAGCCTTATTTCATTTGAGAAAATGCCAGCGGAAAGAATAAAGGTTATATACAACGGTATATGGCTCAATGGGAAAGGGCAGGGAGATCGAGACGGAATTAAACCCTTGTATGGCTTGAAAGAATCTGATTTATTAATTCTCAGCATAGGACGTATGGATCCCGTAAAAGATTTTTTAACACTTATTAAGGCGTTTGCCCTTATGAAAGAGCAATTTCCCCAGGCATATCTATGGATTGCAGGTGGAGGAGATATAAATTATTTTAAAAAGGTTGAAGATCTTATCAAAGAATTAAAACTTGAAGATAAAGTTGCCCTTCTCGGTAGCAGGAGGGATGTTCAAAATCTACTGTGTGCCTGTGATTTATTTATTCTCCCCTCTATTACAGAGGCGGCATCAATGACAATTCTTGAAGCAATGGCTTCAGGAAAGGCTGTAATTGCTATTAAGACAGGTGGAAATTCAGAAATAGTAATCCATGGAGAGACAGGGTTACTTGTAAATGTAGGAGATCCAGTTGACCTTTCAACTGCTATGAGCAGATTACTAAAGAACCCTTTGCTGCGTGAAGATATGGGGAAGGCAGGTCGAAGGAGGGTAGAGGATAAATTCTCGATGGAGAAGATTTTAAAGCAATACAGTGAGTTATATCTAAAAGCACTTAAATCCTGAATTTATGAGGTTCTTGCAAAAGTCTCAAATGGGCACCCTCCCCAACCCCTCCCGTCAAGGGAGGGGCTTATTTATCAACCCTCTCCCCTGGTGGCCTGCGACGAGCTCAGTCGAGTCGGAGAGCTTGCTATATTAAGGGGAAGGAAGTAGTAGTCAGAAAAAGGCTATACTCTTTCTTGAAAGATCGCAAGTTGGTAAAACCAACTTTTAAAGAAAGGAGTATAGCCATGAAGAATGGTAACACAAAAAAGGTAAGAAGGTTAAACGAAAAAACATTACTTGTAACGGTTGATATGGGAATGATAAGACATACAGGATATTGCAGATGTCCTAACGGTATGGAAGTAAAACCCTTTGATTTTGCTAACAATAGAAAGGGGTTCGAAGAGTTCTGGTTTCGTGTCCTTCAAACTCAAAAGAGCCATAATCTTCAGGAGATAGTGGTAGGCTTTGAATCCACCGGAGCTTATGCAGAGCCTCTGTTGCATTTTTTGAGAAGGAAGGGGATAAAACTTGTACAGGTTAATCCCCTGCATACAAAGAGGCTAAAAGAGCTTCAGGGCAACTCCCCGGGGAAGACGGATCACAAGGACCCCAAGGTCATTGCTGATATCATAGAACTGGGGCATGCTCTTACCGTGGTCATTCCAGAGGATACATCTGCTGAGTTGAGGAGGTTGACCTCTGCCAGGGAGAGGAGCATGCAAAGACGCACCGCCCTTTTGAATCAACTTCATGTTCTTATCTTTATACTATTCCCTGAGTTTTTACAGGTACTTAAAAACATAGGGAGCAAGACATCTCAATATCTTTTGAAACACTGTCCAACCCCCGAAGGTATTATTGAAAAAGGGGTAGTTGCTCTTGCCCGAATACTGAAGACGGTCAGCAGGGGGAATATGGGCAACGAACGAGCCGAAGCGCTCTACAAGGCTGCAAAGGAGACAGTGGGCGTTAAAGAAGGACAAAAGAGCATAGTATTTGAGATAACCGAGATTGTTTTTGCAATAGAGGCAACTGAAAGGTTTATAGCAACGGTGGAGGCAGAGATGAAAAAATACCTTAAAGAAATACCTTATAGCCTGAGCATATTGTCTATCAAGGGAATAGGCACGATAACAACAGCCGGACTGATAGGCGAGATAGGGGATTTCGGTCAATTTAATACGATCTCTGAGGTAATGAAACAAGCAGGGCTTGATCTCTATGAAATCAGTTCCGGGAAACATAAGGGCAAAAAGCGCATATCGAAAAGAGGGCGTCATCTTTTAAGGAAGATACTGTTTTTTGCTGCTATCAACACAGTCAGGAAGGGTGGAGTGATGCATGAGCATTATCAGAAATATCTTCAGAGGGGCATGCTTCGTATGAAGGCGCTGATAGCCATAGCTCGCAAGCTTTTGAGAATTATCTTCGCCATTGTTCGTGACAACAGTGTATTTGTAAGTGATTTTTCGGGAACACAATATCAGCTAAAGGAGGCGGCATAAAATAAGACATAAGCGTGTGTAAGCGGAGGGATTATCACCTTGCCCATTAAAGGCGATTGAATCGACCTTCAGGGAGAGCTTTTATAACTCTCCGCTTGCACCTTAGCCCCGATTAAGCAAGGTTAGGGCTCCGTTGAGACCCTCGAATTACCAGGGTTGGGCAAGGTGCAAAACATGAAAGCTTATTAATCAGCATGATGAAAAAAGTACTTGACAAAAATAAACCAGGGCAAGGGTGAGGGGGTTAATGGACTTTTGCAAGAGCCTTTTTATATCAATGTTTATCTGTTATTCTTGCCCCTGTTGTCATTCCCCCGAAAGCGGGAATCCAGTATTTGCTAATTTTTCTAAATTTTCTCCTGCACAATAAATGATCCATGTAATGCAACTCATTGGAAGCACAGGGCTTTATGGTGCGGAGCGTTGGATTCTGGCACTTGTAAAGGCTCTTGATTCAATTTATATAAAAACTACCATAGTAAATCTTGTGGATAGGGAAGGTGAAAAATCAGATATTGTAAAAGCTGCGATAGAGAGAGGGATGGATGCAGTTAATTTTTATACTGGTGGTAAGTTCAATCCAATTGTTGCAATTAGATTGGCTAAATGGATGAAGCAACATGATATTCATATTATTCATACACATGGATTTAAATCTGACATGGTAGGTCTTTTAACAGCAAGACTCGACGGTTGTAAGGTTGTAACAACTCCTCATGGATGGAGTTTAGAAAAAGATAAAAAATTGATGTTATATGAAAAAATAGATAGGTTTATCTTCAATTTAATGGATATGGTTTGTCCATTATCAATAGAGTTGTCTGATAGCATAAAAAAACTGGGTATGGGTAATAGAAAAATAAGACTTATTTTAAACGGAGTTGATCTTGACGAAATTGATTCCGTAAAAGAAAAAAACAGATTATATCATGACAGTTTTCTGGTAGGTTACATAGGGCAGCTGATAGACCGTAAAGACCTATTTACTCTTTTGAAGGCTATGAAAATTGTAACCGATAATCAGCGAGATATAAAATTATTGATAATCGGTGATGGTTACAGGCGTGATAACCTTCAGAAAGAAGTTATTAAGCTTGCCCTTCAAAAAAAAATAGATTTTATGGGTTTCAGACAGGATGCAATTACAATTCTAAAGACATTTGATGCATTTGTTTTACCTTCGCTTGAAGAGGGCATTCCAAGATGTCTCATGGAGGCAATGGCGTGTGAAGTGCCTGTTATAGTTTCAGATATACCTGGAAATCGAAACCTTGTCATTAATGGAGAGACAGGATTGCTTTTCAAGTTGGGTGATGCCAGAGAACTATCTGAAACGATTCTTTATCTGATGAATAATAAGGAAAAAGCAAGATATATGGTAATAAAAGCAAGAGAGAAAATAGAAAAAGAGTTTTCCAATAAAAGAATGGCTGAAGAATATACACAACTTTATAACGAACTTGTAGGTCAAATCAAATAGCAAGATTCTGAAACAAGTCAACGATGACAGAGAGTAAATGAAGATACTTTTTCTTACTCACAGAGTGCCTTATCCACCGGATAGGGGTGACAGAATCCGTTCTTTTAATTTTATTAAATATCTTTCTGAAAGACATGAGATTCATCTGATATCTATATGTTTTGATGAGGTTCCGGATGAAATCGTTATAAGGGAGATGAAAAAATATTGCAAAACAGTTGAAATATTCCCTGTTAAATATAAGAGAAATCTGTTAAAAAGTGCATTTTATCTTTTTACTAAGATTCCCCTTACTATTCCAATGTTTTATTCAAAAGGGCTCTTTCAAACACTGAAAAAGCGATGTGAAACTGAGGCTTTTGACTTAATTTATATGTTTTCGTCATCAATAGCACCATATACCCTGAATATTCAGAACATACCCAAGATCATGGATTTTATAGATGTTGATTCAGAAAAATGGCTTGATTATGCAAAAAAGTCTTGGTTTATTAAAAAGTGGATTTATTCAAGAGAAGCACATTGCCTGCGTCGTTTCGAGGTAGAAATAGAACGAGCATGTCAGGCAAGTATCCTTGTATCTTCTCGTGAAGTATCAATCTTTAAGCAGTTCTCTCCACATGCAAAGATATTCGCTATCGGTAATGGTGTTGAAATTCAGGAATTTGGAAAGGTTATATCCTTGAATGGCAAAAACAATTCAATCGTTTTTGTTGGTGTTATGAATTATATGCCAAATGCTGATGCAGTGAAATATTTTGCCCAAAAAATATTTCCAAAGATACTCAGCAAAAAACCTGGAACACACTTCTATATTGTTGGGAAGAATCCAACAAAGGATATAAAGAGACTTTCTGATGAAATAAAAAATGTTCATGTTACCGGGTTTGTAGATAATGTTAAGGAATACTTGAGAAATGCAAAAGTTGCAGTCATACCGTTACGTATAGCAAGGGGGATACAGAATAAGGTGCTTGAAGCTATGGCAACCGGTGTTCCTGTTGTAGCAACAAAGGCTGCAATGGAAGGAATTGATGCACAACCCGGAAAAGAATATTTACTTGCAGATAACGAAGATGACTTTGCATTAAAGACAATAAAATTGCTGGAAGACAGAGATCTCAATCAAAAAATCGCACAAAATGCATACCATCTCGTGAAAGAAAAATATACATGGGGAAAGAAAGTAAATGATTTGGAAGAATTAATGTATCGTGTAGTAACAAAAAATAGCATATAGCTGGAAGTGAAATACAGGAAGGATAGAAAGTAGAAATTAGAAAATCGCACATAGAAAATGGAAAGTAGAAAATGGAAAATGGGGGAAGAGTCAATCAAAGTAAGTTTTATCGTTCCTGCTTTGAATGTTGAAGATTACCTTCTACAATGTCTTGAAGCAATTCGAAAACAATCAATTTTGAAAGATCAATTAGAAGTTATTGTAATAGATAATGGCTCAACTGACAAAACAGTTGAGATTGCAGAAAAATATGGAGCTATCATATATAAAGCACCAGGCAAAACAGTTGCAGCGTTGCGTAATATTGGTGTATCAAAGGCAAAAGGTGAATTTATTGCCTTTGTAGATGCTGATTGCGTAATCAGTGAGTATTGGCTCGAAAGAGGAATGAAATATTTTAATGATTCAAAAATAGCTGCTGTCGGAGCACCTACAAGAATTAAAGAGGATAATACATGGATACAACGGTATTGGTTCTTACATAGAAAAGGTAAACAGTCTGTTGAGCAAGTATCTTGGCTTCCTACAGAAAATCTAATTGTAAGAAAATCTATTTTTGTGAAAATTGGTGGATTCAATAAGTCTCTTGTTACATGCGAGGATGTAGATTTTGGCTATAAAATAAGCTCCCGATATATTATTATTTCTGATCTTTCAATAGATTCTATCCATTTGGGAGAAGCAAAAAATCTCAGTCAATTCTTTAAAAAAGAAATATGGCGAGGTAAAGGAAATTTACAGGGTGTATTAAGCCATGGAATTGTATGGGATGAGATACCAAGTCTTTTGTTCCCTGTTTATTATCTCATTGTGTTTTTTTTATCTCCTCTATTTATAGCTTGGAGCATCTTTAATAAGAATATCAGACCATTTGCATGCAGTATAGTGCTTATTCTTATCCCTATTTTGCTAATCTCTTTAAGAACAACAATTAAAAGTAGGAACTGGAAGGCATTTGCCCCATTATCATTATTGTATCTGGTATATGCAGCAGCACGTGCTGTTGCCCTTTTGCCTTATAAAAATAAAAAGTGACTTCTATGTCACCCTGAACTTGATTCAGTATCTGCTCTCTCCCCTCCCTTGACGGGAGGGGGTGAAGGGGAGGGTGAAATAGTTTCAATGAATCACCCCCACCTAACCTCCCCCATCAAGGGGGAGGCAATATTTGAGGACCCCGATGCAAAGCATCGAGGAATTCTTTTAAATTAAAGGAGGACATTAGTTATGAATAAGATTTTTATTATAAAAACTATTGCAATATTTATTATTGGAATCTACGTGGTTTCTATAAATCCTGCAAATGCCCAAACTTCTAAAAAATATGGATTTCCAGATGTTCTTGAAAAAGTTGGTGTAATAACAGATCAGCTTTCACCTAATATGACTGAGGAACAGATTAAGTTTGCAGCTAAAAACTATATAGGCTGTCAGAAAATACCTTTATCACTCACGAAAAAACTCAGAAAGTATAACCCTGATTTTGTTGTCCTTCACTATCACCTTGGTATATGGCAACAGCAACCTGCACACCAATTTATTATTGATGGTGAACACTGGGGAAATGATTGGGAAGAGGTAAACAAACATGAAGATTGGTTCTGGCACAATGAGAAAGGTGAAAGAGTAAGATCTCCCCAGGATGGAAAATATCTCATGAATATTATGAATTCGTCATTTCAGGAATACTGGAAAACCTCTTTCTTTAAACAATTAAAGGCTGGATTATATCAGGGTGTTTTTCTCGATTCGTCTTCAGTTGACCTTTTACAATGGGAAGCATCCCAGTTAGATAAGCGATTATTACGCACAGCAGCCAAAGATCGGAAATTTTCAGAGCTCAACGGTCTGACTTGGAGCAAGGCATATGAGATCTTTATGAATGATATAACCTCATATCTCGAAACAAAAGGATATACAACACTTCCTAATATCAATGCGCTGATGACTACATGGGACAATACAGATTATTTCACTACTGCCTCTGGAGCATTTATGGAAAGTGCTTTTATGACTCAAAGTACTGATGACTGGAAGCTTGCGATAACAAGAACACTTGAATTGATAAACAGAGATAAAATTGTAATTTTTCAGCCATATCTCAAAAAAGATGATGATATTGCTACACGACTTTATTATTTAGCATGCTATTTTATGATGAAAGGAAGATATAGTTACATTGTTTATTTTGCAAACAATCACCTTATCTGGTATCCCGAGTTTAATATTAAGTTAGGGAAGCCTATGCAAAAAGTAAATAGTTTGAACGATTTGAAGATTCGAACAAATCTATACTTCAGGAAATTTACAGAAGGTGAGGTTTATGTTAATCCAAAAAATAAGGAAGAAAAAATATCACTCAATAAACCTTTGTGGAAAGTAATACCAGATGGTGGGGGCAGTGTTGATGTAAACGGAAAATGGCATGGAAAATTGAGATATGAAAAGATATCTGAGCTTGTGCTTCCACCATGGAGTGGAGCGGTTCTTCTTTATGAAAGACCATAGACTAAAAATATTAGAAAATAGAAAATAGAAAGTAAAAAAATACTAAAATTGATTAACAAACTTTCATTTATTTTAATTATCGAGCTCATATTTTTTCAGTTTTCAATAACTCTGGCACTTACACCTGAACAGGTCTTAGTAGTCGCTAATAAGATGGCTGAGGATAGTGTTGATCTGGCTCAATACTACATAAAAAAACGCGGCATACCTTCGGATAACTTAATCAAGATTAAGGCACCTTCAGGGGAATATTGTAGCAGAGAGGATTATGAAAAATATATTGCTACACCAATAAGAGAATTCCTCAAAAAGAACGATACTGATGGTAATAAGTTCAGATGTCTGGTAATCATGTATGGTATCCCATTAAGGGTTAATGCTCCGAAACTCACCTCTGATGAACAAAGGCGATTAAATGAACTTCGTGAACAACTCGATACAATTAGCGATAAGATAAAGAAGGCAGATAATAAGGATAAAAAGAAAAATGATGCATTACAAAAAGAGAAAGAGAAGATCAAGAGACAGATTGATGATGTAGAGAAAATTTCTGAAGTAGCTTCAGTAGATTCTGAATTAGCCCTGATAAGAGAAGAGAATTATCCTTTAGAAGGCTGGCTTCCTAATAAATATTTCGTGGGATACCGTGGGGAAAAGGTTAAAAACATGCCGGAAAAGGTTATGTTGATAAGCCGTCTGGATGGACCCTCAGAAGATATTGTCCGCAGAATTATTGAAGACAGTCTCCAAACTGAAGAAAAAGGGCTTTATGGTAATGCATATTTTGATGCTCGATGGCCAGATCCCCGAGACAAAAAAGTAACCGATTATGCTTTTTACGACCGGGCAATTCATAATGCAGCTCATTTAGTAGAAAAACGCTTATTGATGCCAACGATTATTGATTCTCAGGAGAGACTTTTTCAGCCTAAAAGTGCTCCTGATGCGGCACTTTACTGCGGATGGTACAGCCTTGCCAATTATGTTGATGCCTTTACATGGGTAAAGGGTTCAGTCGGATTTCATATTGCAAGTTCAGAATGTTCAACATTAAAAAATAAAGGGAGCAAGGTTTGGTGTAAGGCAATGCTTGAAAAGGGAGTAGCTGCTACGTTAGGACCTGTGTCTGAGCCATACATTCAATCTTTTCCGGTACCTGATGTTTTTTTTGGCTGTCTTATTGAAGGACAACTGACGTTAGCGGAGTGTTATGCTCTATCGAACCCGTTCTGGTCATGGCAGATGCTC
>JAGUXE010000399.1 GCA_020061995.1 Ignavibacteriales bacterium
AAGGTTCACAAGGGCTGTTGCATCAAAAGGCAAACACTGTTCGCCTTTTAGGAATTTATTGGTTTAGGGTTGACGGTGGAGACCATATAAAATTGTTAGAGAATATTTGTATAAAAACTAATTGCTGATATTGCAAATGGGTAATTAATGGAAGATTGATTATTATCATGATGATTGTCTAGGTTTTAAGAGCCTAATATAAGAACAATATTGAGAATACCCATTATAATTCCAGTCCATAACCAAAATTTCCCAACTGATTTCTTGATTGGATTATTATCTACCAGAAAAACTATTCCTAGAACAATTCCAATTAACGGTATTAGCAATGTACCTACAAAAACGCCATACTTTAATCCATTTGAAATAGACTCACTAGTGTCTTTATTGGTTACATCGGTATTAGCTTTAGCAGGTTCTTGTTGAATGATTTTCTGACCACACTCTGGGCAAAAGACAGAGTCATCAGGTATAATCTTTTTGCAGTTGGTGCATTTCATATTCATCTCCTTGATTCCGAATGGTTAAATTGTTTTTTCGCCACATTTTGAACAAATACTGCTATCTTTTTCTAATTTATTGCCACATTTTCTACAAAACTTCGGGGTGCTTTTCTCTTTGCTAAAAAAACCTTCGATTAGTGAGTATTTTTTAGTTATATTGCTAATGCTTTCCCCTAATAATTCTTTGCTATCTAGATTAAATATTTTATTCATTCCAAAGTGCTTTTGATGAATGCTATCGCTTATTTTTTTTGGAATTTCTTTAGATTCGTTGTTTTGCTCTTCGCTTATTAGTGTTGATATAAGTGCATCTGAGTCACCAGATATAAAGCTATGAATCTCTATCCATGGTGTATTTTCTGAAGCTAATAAAGTCGATTTAAAATTATTTAAAAGCTGAATCCTTGTCTTAAACAATAAATCTTTTATATCATTTAATAGATCATTTTCATTTACTTCTGCTTTTGAGAATAACAGTGCGCTGACATACACAGACTGACCAGTTAAATAAGCCCCTAGCCATTCTTCTTTTCCTTCTCTGAGCCGATTGCGAGCATAATCAACTGACTCTTTAAGTTGCATAGCATATTCTAACGCTTCACTCTCCTTATTCAAGGAAATTAAAGTTGACAGATTTCTGATTCTTGAATCTAGTTGCTCTAGTTTGTCATTCTCTATTTTTCTTATTAAGCTCTGATTGCTTGACTGTATTAAGTCTTCTACTCTCTTAGATGTATTCTTTAAAAATGTAGTGTAATCATCTTTGCTTTTTTGTGTTTTTAAGGCAAGCAAGTCTGAACCGACTTTAAGTCCTAATTGAATTAAAGATAGTAATACGGGATCCATAGGATATTTAAACCTTTCGTATTTGTTTGATTTGTCAATAAATTAATTTTGGCGGTATTAGGGCGTTTCTTTTATTCTCTAACGTCTCGTGTGACGGGCGCGGCGGGGAGTCGAATGGGCGAAGTCGCGGGCTGTCACCGCGTCCGTCGTCGACACACTTGTTGGCGTATTATTTTAATAAATGGATTGTGGCATATTCTGTGCTTGATACAGAACTAAATTGGCACACTAACTAAAAACTCTTAAAATTGAACAGCAGCGCATATGCTTCTGCTGTTCATATTCAATATTGAATTATCAGAACTTATAGTCCAATCAGAGTATAACCTGCCTGAAGTATCTGTTCTGGTGTTGTAGCATCTAATAATGTCGATTTTGAATCTTCCACAAATTCTTTCCAGAAGTCATTAGACGTATGCTTGACACGTACATATACTTCGTACCTATCGTTAAAGTTTGTATTGGTAACATTTGGAATTAGTAATACCTTGTGATCTGACCTTTTCTTGATTTCGCTGGTAAGTGCATCACCTGCGACGTTACATTTCAATTGCACACTCTTTATTTTATCTTCGTCTTTCCAATCTTCGACTACAACGTCGGCTACGCCGAATGATCTACCTCCATGATTCTTTCTGCATTCGAGGTTTGCTTCAATGCGTACACCTTTTCCTGCAACTTCCGTTTTCGTGACACTTAAAAATGCACCATTATGTTTTCCGCCATCGGATACCTCTATGGCGGATGCAGTGGTTGGTATTAACATCATAAATAACACCAGTGTTGTAAAGATTTTTTGTTTCATCTTAAACGCTCCATATGTTATGCCACTTTATCTGATAGACTGACCAAGTAGTGGCGTCACTTAGTCGGACATATATGTGATCATTTTTACCGTCGGCAATTAAGTTATCGGTTTCGGTATTCTTATAATTATTTAGTTATTAATAGCTCATCGGTTTTTAGAAAATCGGATTTTTATTAACCTATGCTATAGCGACAGTGATTCGGTCGCCAACGTCTCGTGTGAAGGGCGCGGCGGGGAGTCGAATAGGCGAAGTCGCGGGCTGTCACCGCGTCCGTCGTCGACACACTCGTTATGCTATTTTATCTATTTGTTCGTCTTAATGTTTTTTGACCTTCTAAAGTTACACTAATATGTTCTACATCATAGTTATATCTATCTTTGGTGTAAGAAAAATAAATGCACTTTTCTTTTGTTAAATAGTTTATTGCGATTCTTATATCTTTTTCATTTGGAAATTTTATTTTTAATGCCTTTTCAATGTCGTCATATTTTCCTCTATTGCACTTGTTGCAGCCATTCTTTTCTATATGGTCGTTAATTGCATTAAGAATTTTCACTGACATACTAATTTCATAATCTTCAGTACAGCAGTTTTTATTTTTGGTATCTTCTTCTGAGCTATCGTCGTGAGGCGGAGCATGAGTTCTATTGGGGTTGAACTCTTTAATTATTTTCTTTAATTCTTGTACAACAGTTAAAAATCCCTCATCATCAGAACTAAAACTTGAACTTACAATAAATTTTAAATCTCGAGGAACACTCTGAAAGCTAGATAAAATACTAGAAGTGAAATCACATGGTCTAAGTAAAATTGGAACTATATATGCCTCTCCATTTTTATGTCGCTCCATTGTATCTTTGATTTCTTTCTCATTTATATATTCTGAAGCAGAAAAATCTGGGCTTATCAGAAAAACAACAATATCTGAATTTGTTAATTCTTCATTTATTTTTTCATCCCATTTATCACCGGCTGGAATGTTTCGATCATTCCATATATCAATTAATTTATTATTTTTCAGTCCAGACAAATGCTTTATAAGTTTGTCTTTGTATTTTTCATCTTCATGAGAGTATGAAATGAATAGTTTTTTAGAACTCAACTGTAAGTTCCTTATTTTTTTGTAACTTTTGTCATTATATAGATGATTGATGTCGCGGCATAACAGTTTGTTATACGGAAGCCATGTATATTGAGCTATACAGCCTGCGGTTAGTTGTTGAACACAGGCTGTATATCCAGTTCGTCGAGCGTTCCGCATAGTCTGGGTTTGGCATGGTTCACGTCCTTAAATTTGATCAACAGCAAACGGCGTATGTCTGGCTTCGATTTCACAAACCGCAATCACGCTACCGCCCTAGCGTGTACACACCAAGGTTTGCGGAACGCTTTTTCTGAACATC
>JAGUXE010000265.1 GCA_020061995.1 Ignavibacteriales bacterium
ATTAGCAGCAATTTATCCCGAAAAACATAACTACATATTTTTTGTGGCAAACGGTAAAGGTGGGCATATATTTGCTAGAACCTATTCCGAACATTTAAAAAACGTAAATGAATATCGAAAATGGTTAAAAAATCAAAAAAAATAATTCTTCTTTCGGCAACTATTGCAAGTCTATTGATGATAGGTTGTGCGAATCAGTTGCCACCCGATGGGGGATTAATCGATTTAATTCCCCCCGAGATAATTAGCGTAGTACCTGAATCGGGGACTGTTAATTATACTGAAAACTTCATTGAATTTGAATTTTCTGAATATGTTGATAAAAGAAGTTTCAAGGAGGCAGTTTTTATCTCTCCATCAATTGAAGGAGATTTAGAAATTGAATGGAGTGGTACAGGTTGCAGAATCTATTTCCCGGGTAAGTTAAAGAAAAATATTACCTATACCATAACCATCGGTACAGATGTTGTTGATTATAATAACAAAAATAGAATGTCTGAATCATTTAATCTTGTTTTTTCAACCGGGGATAAGATTGATTACCGCCGAATTGAAGGAACTGTCTATACTGAAAAACCAAATGGTATTATGCTGTTTGCTTATAAGATAGAAAATCATGATACATTAAATCCTTCGATGGTTAAACCTGATTACGTTTCACAGTCAGGGGATCTTGGTCAATACTCAATTGCAGGTTTAGCGAAAGGAAATTATAGAATTTTTGCTGTCAAAGATGAGTACAAAGACTTTCTGTTTCAAACTGAACAGGATATGATTGGTGTCCCTACACAAGATATTTTTTTATCTGAAGAAGATTCAGTATTTGCAGGTTTGAATTTTTATTTATCAAAAATAGATACTTTAAAACCGAGAATCCTATCAGCAATAATGACCGACAGGAATCATATTTTATTGGGGTTTAGTGAGGAGATTAATCTTTCAAATATTACGAGCAAAAACTTTTTTTTGATAGATTCAACCGAGAACAAAAGGTATCAACCAAATTATATTTTTAAGGGGAGAACAAAAATTGATGAAGCGGTTATAACAATTTCAGACTCACTCTCTCTAACTAATCGAATATATCTTATACTTAATGACGTTCAAGATATAAAAGGAAATATTAATGATTATGATTTTGTGGAAGTCACAGTAAATGATAAAATCGATACAACATCAATTTCGCTACTTTCAGTAGTTCCTGATAGAGGAAATGACCAAGTCGATTTTTTAAATACTATAATATTTTTCTCATTTGATGATGCGTTTGATTTGGAAACTGCTAGAAGAGGAATATTTTTTACTGATACTAGCAAGCAGAGCATTAAATTTGATGTAAAAAGAGTAGATGATGCCTCATTTTTTTTAATTCCTCAACAACAATTGAAGCCACAAAACCATTACAGTCTCAATTTAGATTTTAAAAATTTCAAAGATGTTGCCGGTAATTTTATTGATTCTATTTATCTTCACAATTTCAAAACCTTTAACGGACAGAATTTTACTGGTTTATCAGGAACAGTTGTTAATCTTGAGGTTGAAAGAAATCCGGTTTTAATACTTGAGGATAAAAAAGACAAAAAAAATAAATATCAACTAAATCTTACTAAAGCAAAGTTTGATTTTGCCAGAGTAAAACCGGGGGAGTATAAAATATATTGTTTTTATGATGATAATAAAGATGGGGAATATACATTCGGTTTTCCATATCCATTTATTCCGGCAGAACAATTCTTTATTTCAACAGCTGATTTAAATTTGCCCCCACGCTGGTCGGTAAAAGATTTTGAATTTGTTATTATAAAATAAAAAGCTGTTCTATCTGAACAGCTTTAATATTTTATTCGTAAAGAAAATATTTTTTTGCAATCGATCTAAATTTATCAATATCTTTATATAAGTAGTCTTTTATATCTTCATACTTCATTCGTTTGGTAAACAATTCTCTAATGTTCGATGTACCACAAACTTTATCAAACATAGCAAGTCTTGATTTATGTGCTAATTCAAATGGATTTTTATCAGGATATAATGAATGATGTACCTCCATAAAAAGAAACTGCAGACTCATCAAATTTACTTTTTCAAAATCATTAATAAAGAGTTGAACTCCGTGTAGATCTTTATCTTTCGAAGCGGCATAATAAGGTTTGAAAGAGATTGGTCTAAAGATTACACCCTCAATATTAAGTTCATTCATTTTTCGGGCTAATAAATCTCCGTCAATCCATTCTGCTGCAAAAGTTTGAAATGGAATTGTGTAACCTACACCTTCAGAAATAACACCTAATTCACCAAGTATTCCCGTTGAGACATAATACTCAGGTGATTCTTTATATGGAATATGAGGAGAAGTTAAAACCCATGGCAAACCTGTATTAGTGAATGTCATTTCTCGTTTCCAACCTTGCATTGAAACTACAGTAAGCTTGCATTGTTTACCATCTTTTAACATCTTTTCAGAGTTTAGAAGTTTTGCAAACTCCCCGATAGTTAATCCATGAACGTAGGGGACATTAAATTGGCTGACAAATGAATAGAATCCATCCTCGACAAGATTACCTTCAATTTTATTTCCTCCTAAAGGATTAGGTCTGTCAAGTACAACTAATTCTTTATTATTCTCAGCAGCAGCTTCCATTGCTAACCCAAGTGTGCTGATATAGGTATATGATCGGCAACCGATATCTTGTATATCAAAGACAAGTACATCTATGTCATTCAACATATCAGGAGTAGGTTTCCTAGTTTTTCCATAGAGTGAATAAACAGGAATATTTGTTCGTTTATCGACATAAGTTGAAACTTCATCACCCGCTGAATAATCACCACGAACACCATGTTCCGGTCCGTATAATGCTGTCAATGTGAATGTTTTGTTTTCAAAAAAAATGTCTATTGTTGATTTTAATTTACTATCAACTCCGGTTGGATTTGTGATTAACCCGACTTTTTTTCCTTTTAAAATGTCAAATCCACTTGCTTCCAGTACTTCAACCCCGGTTTTCACTGATTGGGCTTGAGTTAGACTAATGAAACAGATAAGTAGAATAAATAGTGAATATTTCATTTGATCCTCATATTATTTATTAATCCGGCTATTCTATTATTTGCATCTAATTTGATAGACTGATTGAGATTTTCTGCTTTAGTTAGAATTTCATTTCCTTTAACTCTATCATTTAATGAGGAACAATTAATTACCACGTTAAGAAAGGCTCCTTCCGATGCAGTATTTACAAGACTAATAGCAACACTTATATCTGACATTGAGTTTTGATTACCAACTTCGCTTGCATGTATTAAATTCGGTAACAGACTTTTACAAGTATTAATAACCTCCAATGGAACAAGGGCGGCTTCAATTGTAGCATTTTCAATTGATTCCGTTCGCAATGATTTCTGTTCATCAGTCTCTTTTGGAAGTTTGAAAGCAGCCATAACTTTATCAAATGCTTCGTTGTCCTTAATTGCTAAATCAGCAAAACGATTTTTATATTCTTCGAAAAGATGAAGTAAGTTTTTCATCGTTTCATCATGTTCGAGATATTTTTTCTTCCCGATAGTTAGGTTACACATCATCATTCCGAGTGAAGAGGCAAGAACTCCACACAAAGCAGCCACATTTCCACCCCCCGGTGTTGGTGAATTTGATGACAAATCGTTTATATATTCTCTAACTGATAAATCTAAATTCATAAATTCTCCTTTCCAAATTGACTAAATCATGTAATCAATAATTTTTTCTTCTTTTATAAATGGATTAAGTTGATTCAGACCTAATGATTCGATGGCAACTTCAACCAAAGACTTTTCATCTTTATACTTTCCATTTGAATAATAATCCCCAGCTTTTAATAAGGCTTCTAGGGGAACCAACCCGACAATCTCACTTCCGTTTACTTTAACCCCAAGCTTATCTGCTTCTTTTTTAGCACTTTCAAAAGCTAAATGGATTGGTGTTATTTGATAATTAGTGAGGTTCATAGATACTTGGGTTATTCCATATTTCTCTAGTCTAACTCCCATTCCCTTAACGGCTTTTAATTTACCGACTTCACGCACAGTTTCACCGTTTATTTTTACAACTTTACCAAATTCATCACGTTTAGGTCTTCCTGATTCACGTAATACTTCTGCAATCTCTTTCGAAAATGTAACATCTTGAGAATCAATATTTACATTATAGGCGACAAGGAAAAATCTTGCCCCTGTAACTAACGCACCAAGTTTTTCATTGAAAATATTATTCCCATAGTCGGGGAGCCAATCCGGATCGTTCAACTTTTCCTTTAATCCTTCATATTCCCCCTTACGAATATCTGACAGGTTTCTTCTGTTTGCTTTTCGAGCAGCTTCTTCATAAAGATAAACCGGGATATTTAGCTTTTCAGAGATTATTTGTCCGAACTCTTCGGCTATTCTTACACATTCTTCCATATTAGTATTTTTAACCGGAACAAATGGGACCACATCAATCGCACCTAATCGGGGATGTTCACCTTTGTGATTACGCATATCAATATTTTCAGCAGCTTTTTCACATACTTTAATTGCTGCTTTGATGATACCGATTTCATTTCCGGCAAGAGTAACAACAACGCGATTATAGTCTGCATCAGGTTCTAGGCTCAATAGTTTAGCATCTGTAATCTCATTCAACGAATTTTTAATTTGTTCAAAAGTATTTTCGTTTTTCCCTTCACTAAAATTTGGGACGCATTCTATTATTTTCATAATTCTCCATTAATCTGATAAATAGTTTTTCCTTTTTTTATTACACGGGAACATAAATTTGTTCCGACTGAATAAATAATATTTGAATAATCATCTGTATCGAAGATTGCAAAGTCAGCAAATTTACCCGGCTCGATACTTCCAACTTGATTTTGAATTCCTAGTGCTTTAGCAGAGTTGATAGTATATGCAGAAATAATTTCTTCAAATGACATTTTCATTTTTAATGCAGCTAAGTTCATTATCAAACTCAAATTCTGAATATGAGATGATCCGGGATTGAAATCAGTCGCTAAAGCCACTATAGCATTATTGGTTATTAAATCTCTTACAGGAGCAAACTGATAATTTAAAAAATATGAAACTCCGGGAAGTAATACGGCGACTGTTTCAGAATCGGTAAAATGATGAATATCTTCGTTTTGCAAAACTTCCAGATGATCGATGGAAAGTGGGTCAAACTTCATCGCTGAATTCAATCCACCGATTGAATTAAATTGCTCAGAGTGAAGCTTTACTTTCATTTTATGTTGTTTCGCTACTGTAAAAATTTTTTCAATCTCAGCGGGTGTAAATGCTGTTTTTTCACAAAATCCATCGCAAGCATTTGCCAAATTATTTTTTACAATGTATGGAATTAATTCATTAGTAAGTATATCAATATATCCTCTTCTATCGGATTGAAACTCTTTAGGGATTGTATGTGCACCAAGGAATGTTGGAATAATATCAATAGGGAATTCTTCCTTGAGTTGATTAATTACTTGCAATAATTTTACTTCACTTTCTGAGCTCAATCCATATCCGCTTTTAACCTCCAGTGAAGTTACTCCTTGTTCAATGAAACCAGTGATTCGTTTTCGTGTTAGCTCGGATAATTCTTCAAATGATGAATTTCGAACGGCATTCACAGTTGTAAGAATTCCACCCCCTGTTTGTGCTATCTCTTCATAAGTTGCACCCGCTACTTTCATTTTAAATTCGTTTGCACGTGAGCCCGCAAACAGTAGGTGAGTGTGACATTCCACAAACCCCGGGAGAATTACTTTTCCTTTAAGATTAATAATTTCATCAGCAAAAATTTTTGTTGTTTCCGAATTAGGGATAATATCCTTTATTATATCATCTTCAATAATGATTGAGTGATCTGTTAATAGACCTATTTCACTCATCTCACTGCCACGTTTGAAGTTTTTTTTGTTTGTATTAATCGTAAGGATTTGAGCCGGATTATGTAAGAGTTTAATCATTGTTAATAATTGTGTTTACTGAATCAGTAACTATTAGTGTAGTCTGAAAACCAAGTTGTCTTAATTTAAATCCAAGTTCATGAGCTGAAGTCGCATTGATATAATCACCGACTTTTACTTTATAAAATGGCGATTCATAATCAATATAAATGTTTTTGTGATTGGTTTTGAAATAGACAATACTTCGTAAACTATCAGCCTGGTTATAATTGTCAGTGGAAAGAATTTGCACTCTGAATCCTTTTTTTCTAACGTATTTCGTCTTTTTTGAAATCTCGTCATCATCCAAAGTAAACCACAAATTACTTTTATTAATCGTTTTTTGTGATTGTTTTTTTTGAATAGGGATTAATACAGTTTCTATATCTGTCTCATAACTTGTGAAATCAAAATCTTCTTCTAGATTCTGAGATGGCGATGTAATAGTAATTTCAACTTTTTTTTCTGATTGCCTATTAAACCTATCATCGATAGAGGCTGAACACCCGATGTAAGAAATGGTGAAGGTTACTAAAAAAAATATGTAGAGTTGTTTCATGCTAAAAAGAGTTAATGCTGTTTTTCAAATATAAATAGAAAAAATACATCATTCAAAAAGTATGGGGGAAATTGTTGCTGAAAAGAGAGATAAATTGCAACATACATAAATTTTAGGAAAAACAACAAAAATTAGTTAATTTTACGCTGTTTAATCATAATCTTTTAGGTCAAAATGGCATCGCCCAAAAAACTGAAGATCCTTTTCGTAACATCAGAATTATTTCCATTTGTAAAAACCGGTGGATTAGCTGATGTTTCTGCTGCATTACCGCAAATGTTAACTGAACTTGGTCATGAAGTAAGAATTTTAGTCCCTAAGTATGGTGCAATAGATGTACGTAAATATAAAATACATGATGTTGTACGTTTGAAAGATCTTTCAATTAAGATTGGTGATAAAGATGTTGTGTTTTCCGTAAAATCATCATTCCTACCATCTCAGAAAGTTAGAGTACAAATTTATTTTCTTGATAATCAGGAATATTACGGCAGCCGTAAAAGCCTTTATTCTGATCCGTTGACCGGAGCTGATTATAAGGATAATGATGAACGATTTATACTTCTGAGCAAGTCAGTTTTTGAATTAATTCAAAAACTTGGTTGGGTTCCTGACATCATCCATTGTAATGATTGGCAATGTGCCCTTGTTCCTGCATTATTAAAAACCACTAATCCTTTGGAACCACAACATTCGGGATTTAAAGTTTTATTCACAATACATAATCTTTCATATCAAGGTATATTCTCAAAATCCACTTATGATAAAACAGGTTTACCCGAAGAATTGAAAACTGATAAAGGTTTACTACATGATGGTAAATTTAATTTTATGAAATGCGGTTTAATGTATGCTGATTGTATTAATACTGTTAGTGAGGGTTACGCTAAGGAAATCTTGAGTGATAAAGAAATTAGTGGCGGACTAAATACAATCCTTACAAAAAGGAAAAATAGTGTATTCGGACTCATCAATGGTATTGATTATTCAATTTGGAATCCTGAAACTGATAAATTTATTCCAAAAAAATTCACAGTTAAAAATCTCGAGAACAAATTATTCAACAAGCAAGTTTTAGTTGAACGATTTGGATTGAAGTTTGATGAAAATATTCCTGTGGTTGGAATTATTGCCCGACTTTATGATGCAAAAGGAATGGATTTAATTGTTGAAAGCTTTGATGAATTGATGAAATTCAAGATGCAGATAGTTTTATTGGGCACCGGCGATCGGAAATATCATCAGAGTTTTGAAAAACTTGCTAAAAAGTATAATTCTCAATTTGCATGTTACCTGGGTTTTAATGATGAGTTGGCTCATCTTATTGAAGCCGGTTCGGATATGTTTCTTATGCCTTCAAAATTTGAACCTTGCGGTCTAAATCAAATGTATAGTTCGGTCTATGGTACCGTCCCGCTTGTTAGGGAAACCGGGGGACTAGCTGATACAGTGATTAAATATTCTGATAAAACTGAAAATGGTACAGGATTCATGTTCAAACCATATGATGCAGCTGCTCTTGTTAAAGAAATGAAACGTGCGATAACAATTTTTGACGATAAAAAGACATGGTTAAAGATTGTTAAAAACGGTATGAAGACAGATTTCAGTTGGCAATCTTCAGCAAAAAAATATATTGAGTTATATAAGACGGTACTTCACGGTTAATGAATTATTCTGCTGTTTTTCTTGATCGGGATGGAACAATTAACCATGATCCCGGATATTTAGGTGATCCTGATAAAGTTGAATTACTTGAAGGGGTTGGGGAAGCTCTTCAACTATTAAAGAATAAACTCAATTTTAAATTGATTGTTGTTTCTAATCAGTCAGGTATTACTCGTGGGCTAATCACAGAAGATGATGTAAAAGCGGTTAATAAAAAAATTAATGAATTACTATTGCCATTTAATGTTCAAATTGATGATTTTTATTATTGTCCTTACCATCCTCACTTCAATACTAATGAGGAAGCAGACTGCAGAAAACCTTCTCCTAAAATGATATTCAACTCAGCAGAAAAACATAAAATTAATATCTCAACTTCTTATATGGTAGGGGATTCTTTTTCTGATATTGAATGTGGACTGAATGCGGGGCTAAAAACTATTCTTGTCCTCACAGGATATGGAAAGGAACATATTTCTCTCTTGCATAATGAAAATAAAATCCCCAATTTTGTTGCCTTAAATCTGCTTGAAGCAGCTACTTTTATTAAAAACGATTATTCTGGAGTTAAATAATTTGCTTTATAAACAATTCTTAAAAATTTTTCCTTTAGTAATGTTATTTTCATTCTATGGATGCAGTGATGATCCATCATCATTAGGAGTTGGATTACTTGGGCCTGATGATGTTGATGTTATGGAATTGAATTCTCTGACTGATTCTTTAATTCAAGAATCATCCTATGTTAAGAAAATAATTGCTTTGGGAACGTCTCAAAAATTCTTACTAGGCTCCTCAAATGGTATAACTGCTCACACTTTAATAAGGTTTAATGTTAGTCTCACAGCCGAAGAAAAAAGTCTTTTAGTAGTTGATAGTCTTGAAGTTGTTTCAGCCAAAATATCATTTTATCCAATTTATCAGTATGGTGATTCATCTGCCTATTTCGATTTCTATGCTTATCAAATAAAAAGTGATTGGGCACCTCAATCAATAAAATCTGATAGTCTCAGTTTTTTGGATGTAGATTCTTCAATCTCACAAATTCACTCTATTGTAAAAACAGATTCACTAATAACTTTTTCGTTAAGAGATGAATTAGCAATGCAATGGTTAAAAGCAGAAGCGGCAATTGATACTGCCAATAATAGAGAATTCGGTTTATACTTTAAACCCGCCTCAGGGACTAATAAAATTTTGGGGTTTCAGGCATTTTCATCTACATCCGATTATCAGGCAAGAATTACTTATTTGATGAAGAAAAAAGGTGCAGCAAATCTTGATACAGTTGTTTTTTATGTCCTATCTGATACACATGTTTTATTAGGAGAATTTCCGCAGATATCAAATAGTAATATCATGGTTCAAGGAGGCATCGGTTATAAGTCTAGGGTTTATTTTGATTTAAGTAAACTTCCCCCGCATGCAGTGATTAATAGTGCAAAATTAATTCTCGGCAGAGATTCAATAGAAACTCTTCTCGGTAATGGTTATACAAATGCATTATCAGTTTTTTATATCTCGGATACTTCTTCAACAGATTTTGAATATGATAACTCATTTTCTGCTTCTTTGAACCAGGAGACAAACCAATATTCCGGCTCGGTAATTTCTATAGTAAACAAAATGATAAAGAACAAGAATTATGGATTCGGTATAACACTGTTTAATCAGGTAGAGGGAGTAGAGAGGCTGGTTTTTCATGGCAGTTCTCACCCTGACACTTCATTGCGACCCAAATTGATTATCAAATATTCCATTAATAAATAACGAAGACAATTTTAAATTATGATTAAACTAAAGATATTTCTCTCAATAATTTTTTTGAGTTCAATAGGGTTTGCTCAATTGAATTCAGTCTATTCGAGATACGGCATTGGTAATATTGAGTATTCAACTTCTGCACGAAATTACGGATTAGGAGAACTTGGGACTGCATTAGATGATAAAGATTTTATTAACGGATTTAATCCAGCTGCATGGAATAGAATATCCCTTACCCGTGTTGAATTTGGGTCACTTTTTAACGGGTCATTTGTGAGTGACCTGAATAATAGTAATTTCTATTCTGGGATGGATTTTAATGGTTTTGCTCTAGCCGTTCCTGTGAGTGAAAAATACGGAGTTGGGATTGTATTTGGACTTCAACCATTTTCAAAAGTAAATTACCAAGTGAATAATATTACCTCTGGAGTTTCGGCTGATGATTTTAATACCTTATATTCGGGTGAGGGGGGAATTTCAAAATTGTTCATTGGAAGTTCATACCGATTACCATTTGATTTGAGTTTGGGTGCCGAACTTGATTATTATTTCGGAAATCTTGTTTACAAATCAGAAATAACTTTCCCTAATAGTAGTAACACATCAGCGCTATTTGAAAAATCTTATAAAACAAAAGGGCTAGGCGGAACAGTCGGTGTAATTTCACCAAATTTAAATCAATTCTTAAAGATTCAAAGCATAAAGAGTATTAAATTTGGTATAGCGTATTCATTTACATCAACAATGAACACGGATTCTGCTTATTACACTACGACCTCTTTTTCAAAAGATACGACTGCTGTAGGTCTAACAAATTCAGAAATTCCATCTAGACTAAGTTTAGGATTTGCTATTAATTTTGATAAATATTCTTCGGTGAATGTAGACTATTTGATACAGCGTTGGTCAAAATATCGCTTGGGACAAACCGCCGGGGAAAATTTGCAGGATGTTAATAAATTGAGTCTTGGTTTTGAGTATAGGGTTAATCCGGATGGTATTTCGTTTAGCGATCTGCTAATATGGCGATTTGGGCTTAGTTACGAGCAAACACCATTCAAAGTTAATGGAAATTCTATTAACCAGTTAGGAATTAATGCCGGAATTTCTTTACCAATGGGAAGAGACAATACAATTGATCTTGGCATACGTTATGCTATAAGAGGATTAAAAGAGACCGGTTTAGTTAGAGAGAATATTTTCGGATTAAATGTCTCATTGAGTTTTGGGGAACTTTGGTTTTTGAGACAAGATAGATAAATAGTTAATAAATAAATTTAGGGATGAAAAAATTGAAAAATTCTATCATATTAACAGCAATATTGTTAATCGTTTCATTTAATATTTATGCTGCGAACGATTATAAAATAATTAAACTAGATTCGGTTAAAGTTGATCCTCAAGAAGTTATAACTCAATATAGCCTCTTTTCTGAATATCATAAAAATAGAGACTTCAGTAGTGCATTACCATACGGATGGAAAGTCATTTCGATGGATCCTGTTAAATTCAATAAATGGATTTTCTATAAAATGGAAGATTGTCTCTGGTACTTAAGAGATTCATCAGATGCAACTCCAGAAGTAAAGAAAGAACTGGCTGATACTACTATTCACCTTTATAACCTTGCAATGAAACATTTCAGCGATAATAAATCATATTTCCAATTACGAAAAGCATTTATAACTGAAGTTTGGATTGATGCACCTGTTGATGAAAAAATTAAACAATATGAGTATGCTTTTGAATTGGACCCTAATACAGATTCTTATTATTACAATAGATTGGGACAAATATTTAAAGCCAATATGGAAAACGATGAAAATTATAAATCTAAAGCCCTTGACCTTTATACTTATTTAAGTGAAAAAGAACCAGACAATTCTGGATGGAATACAGAACTTGAAAGTCTTGTGGATAACATAGATCAATTGATTGATTTAGCAAAAAAGAATTGGGATTTAGATCCGGAAAATTTACAAAAAGCATGGAAATATGTTTCCCTCGCAATTAAAGCAGGTGAAATGGAAAAGGCGATTCCCGGCTTAGAAATATTAGTTGAGAAGGCTCCGACAAATGTTACTTATTGGAATCAATTGTCTTCATTGTATTATAAATCTGAAAACACGGATAAAGCAATTTATGCATATCGTGAGTTAATTAAGCTTGAGCCGAACACAAAGGAGCATTATCTAAATTTAGGGATTGCACTAAAAGACAAAAATCAATTATCGCAAGCGCGCGTTCAATTTCAAAAAGCAAATGAAATTGCAGGTGGTTGGGGATTGGCAATCTTTTATGAAGGACTACTTTATGAAACTGCAGCTCGTGGTTGTGGATTTGAATTCATTGATAAGTGTGTTTACTTACTTGCGGCAGATACCTACAGAAGAGCTGTAAGCGTTGATGGTTCACTTAATCAAGCACGTGAGAGAGTTTCAGCATTAAACAATTCGATCCCTACGAAAGAGGATTATTTTTTTAGAAAATTAAAATCCGGACAATCTGTTAAACTTGAAGGAAAGTGTTATGATTGGATCGGAAGAAGCATAACAGTACCATGATAGGTTATATATGATTTACAACTCTATTCAAAAAGATTCTGAGATTGCAGAAGTTTTGAAAAGTGAACTTCTTCGTCAGAGAAATAAATTAGAACTAATAGCATCCGAAAATTTTGTGAGTCCGGCAGTCTTAGAAGCTGCCGGTTCTGTTTTAACAAATAAATATGCCGAAGGTTATCCGGGTAAAAGATATTACGGTGGATGTGAATTTGTTGATATTGCTGAAAATATAGCTCGAAACAGAATTAAAGATCTTTTTGGTGCTGAATATGCAAATGTTCAACCGCATAGCGGCTCACAATCAAACATGGCTATATTCATGTCAGTTCTAAAACCGGGTGATAAGTTCATGGGGTTGAATTTAGCTCATGGTGGACACCTTACTCATGGTTCTCCGGTTAATTTTTCCGGACAGATTTACAATGCGGTTTCATATTCTCTCAATAAAGAAACAGGACGATTAGATTATGATGAAATTGAAGCTACCGCAAAAAGAGAAAAACCGAAACTGATAATTACAGGTGCAAGTGCTTACTCCAGAGATTGGGATTATGTAAAATTCAGACAGATTGCTGACTCAGTAGATGCTCTATTGATGTGCGATATGGCTCATCCCGCGGGACTAATAGCTAAAGGTTTACTGAATAATCCTCTCCCTCATGCCCATTTCGTAACTTCAACAACTCATAAAACTTTAAGAGGTCCACGAGGTGGAATTATATTGATGGGAAAAGATTTTGAAAATCCTTTTGGTATTAAAACACTTAAGGGTGATCGTTTGAAATTAATGTCCGAGATTATCGATAGTACAGTTATGCCGGGAATTCAAGGTGGTCCGTTAATGCATATTATAATGGCTAAAGCTGTAGCTTTTGGTGAAGCATTAAGTGAATCATTCGAAGTTTATGCTAAACAAATTGTAAAAAACGCATCTACTCTAGCAAACTCTCTTACTAAGAAGGATTATAAAATTGTTTCCGGGGGAACTGATAATCATTTAATGCTCATCGATTTGACAAATAAGGCGATAAGTGGTAAACAAGCTGAGATTTCTTTAGAGAAAGCCGGAATTACTGTTAATAAAAACATGGTCCCATTTGATTTAAAAAGTCCATTTGTCACAAGTGGAATTAGAATAGGTACACCTGCTATCACAACAAGGGGATTTACTGAAAATGAAATGCCTCAATTAGCAGAATTTATTGATTCAGCTATAAATAATTTTGATAACGATTCTGTATTAACAAATATTAAAACGGACGTCAAAGAATTATGCAATAAATTCCCACTCTATCCAGAGATTTTATAGATAATATTGTGTCACAAGAAAAGGAACTCAACGAAAATAATTTAGAAGAAGAAACTTCTGAACATGAAATGACTTTCATGGAGCATCTAGAAGAATTAAGATGGCGAATAATTTATATGGTCATAGGTATTCTGATTGGTGCAATAATCTGTTTTATTTTTATAGATTTTCTTGTTGAAAAAGTATTACTCCTACCGGCAATCAATGCAGGAGCTCAACTACAAAATTTAAAACCTTTCGGACAAATCTTCCTCTATTTCCAGGTGGCTATTATCGGTGGTATGATTATAAGTATACCAAATATTTTCCTTCAAATTTGGAAATTTATTTCTCCGGCACTCCAGCAAAATGAAAAAAAGTATGTACTGGCAATAGTAACTTTTTCATCAATTTGCTTTTTAACAGGAATTGTATTCGCATATTATATGATGCTACCTTTAACGATGGATTTTGCAGCTCATTTCGGAACTGAGGTAATTAAGAATGAATTCGCAATTGATGAGTACATGGCTATCATTTTCAGTGTTATGTTAGCTGCCGGACTAATTTTTGAATTACCGATGATTTCGTTTTTCTTGACAAAATTGGGAATACTCACCCCTGATTTTATGCGCAAATATAGAAAGCATGCAATTGTTGGAATTATGTTTTTTGCTGCTCTTCTTTCTCCCGGGACTGATCCCGTTTCTCAGGTTGTTTTAGCAGTTCCGTTATTTTTATTGTATGAAATTAGTATCTTTATATCCAAAATAACTCAGAAAAAATCTTGATAAAGAATAAACTACCTGAAATAAGTAAACACGTCAAAGTTGAGCTTGATGAATTTCAAAAATTGTTCAAGTCATCTCTTAAATCAAACAATAATTTGGTTAACCTTGTAACAAATTTTATTATCAAGCAAAAAGGAAAAAAAATACGACCGGCATTAGTTTTACTTTCAGCTAAACTTTGTGGTGAAATTAATGATAGAAGTTACAGAGGTGCTTCGTTAGTTGAATTACTTCATACAGCTACTTTAGTGCATGATGATGTTGTTGATAATGCTGATAAAAGAAGGGGATTTCCCTCAATCAACGCTATTTGGAAAAATAAAATTGCAGTATTGATGGGTGATTATCTTCTCGCACAAGGTTTGATGATATCTGTCGAAGGTGAAGATTTCGATTTTCTAAAAAAAATTACTAATACTGTTAAACGAATGTCTGAAGGAGAACTTCTTCAAATTCAGAAAACACGTAAACTTGATATTGATGAAAAAACATACTTCCAAATAATCTCCGATAAAACGGCATCTTTAATTGAAACATGTTGTGAGATAGGTGCTTTGAGCAGTTCTGATAACCCTGACTATCATTCTGCAATGAAAAATTATGGCAATACCTTAGGATTAGCATTCCAGATTAAGGATGATATACTTGATTATGAAGGTTCTGCCAAACTTTTTGGAAAACCGATTGGTGGGGATATTAAAGAAAAAAAAATTACACTTCCATTAATTTATTCTTTAGAGCGAGTTTCCAAAGAAGAAGCATCAAAGATCAGAAAACTTATTAAAAACAATAATAAGAAAGATTCGGTTAAAGAGGTTATTCAATTTGTTCAGAAAAATAATGGTATCGAATATGCTCAACAAGTCGCATACGAGTTAGGTGAAAAAGCTAAGCAGACTTTGAATATATTTCCTGATTCGCCGGTTAAAAAATCTCTCCAGTCCCTTGTAGATTTTGTCCTCGAAAGAAATAATTAGTTTCCTACTACTTTACCAGTTAATTAAATTTGTAATACTGCCTATAATGCATCGGTTTTTGGTTACAGTAACGCCAATTATTCGATCCAGCTTTTGTAAAATTTAAAGATGGTATTTTGTTATCCACAATTTTCATCCTAACTACCAGCTTAGGAGGATAAGCTTCAGTGGGGTGAGAACATTGATTTTCATAGGATTGATACCACACAGTATCAAGCTCAATACTTAATCTCTTCATTTTTATAAGATAATCGCAGATAAAATTATCAACGAAGACAGAATCCCATTTGTTAGAGCTTTTGCAATGTTTCAACCAATTAGAATCTTGAAAAGCAAATAATTGAAGCTCATAGAAGATAGAATCTGTCTCTTCGTAAATTGGTAATTTTAGATATTCGACTACTTCATATTCAAATATTTTCCTTTTGAGTTTTACTTGATCAAAATTATAGAAGCTATCATTAAGTGAAATATTTAATATTTCATTAATATAACCCACTGTTGAAAAATTGATATTGTAATTACCAAAAGGAATGTCACGGATCAAAAAGTAGCCATTAGAATCTGATATAACGGAAATATCATGAGCGTCAATTTTAATTTTTGTTTGAGATAATGGGGCTGAACTTATTTCATCAACTATATGACCTATAATCTGTCCCTTTTTAATAGGTGTGTCACTATTTATAACATCCTCTTTACAAGATATTAATAAAAAAAATACTATAACAGCTGGGATATATATTGATTTCATAATTTTCTCCATCTTGATGTCATTTAACACAAAGAAGTTAAATAGATAATTTCATAATATAATTATCTAAGATGCAGATTAAAAAGAATAATAAATCTAAGTGATCTATTTTTTTGTTTCTCTATATTTAAACCCCTTTGCTGGATCTCGTAAAGTTAAAACAGGACATGGTGCCTTTTGAACAACTTTATCAGCAGTACTTCCAAACAATATATGTTCTACTCCGGTTCTACCATGAGAAGAGATAACAATTAAATCAACATCTTCTTCTGATGCGGTATCAACAATTTCGACAAATGGTTTTCCCGTTCTAACTAGAATTTTAGCCTTAATTGTACTAGGCAATTCAGTCTTGATGAGCTTCTCAAGCTCTTCAGTTGCTGCAGAGTCAATGTCGATTGTAAGTGGGGGAAGTGCTATCTGTCCCATAGAAAAATCAGGTGGATAAATGATAGGTTCAATTATATGTATAAGTATTAATTCTGAACCAAAGATACCAGCTAATTCTGTTGAATAAAGTAAAGCAGGTTTTGAGTAATCAGAAAAATCTATTGGAACAAGTATCTTTTTAATTTGTAAGTTCATGACTGTTCTCCTTATTAATTGTTGTTGAATCATGTAATAGAAGAAATTCATTGTTTAAATGGCGAAGTCGAGTAATAATTATTTTTGAGATTCCATGCAGTACAGAAATACCTTCTTTTGGATTTTTTAAA
>JAGUXE010000335.1 GCA_020061995.1 Ignavibacteriales bacterium
GCCGGCTTAAAACCGGCGCTTTTAGGAACTCAAATTAACTATTTTGTTAAAAGTGTTTTTATCACTGATGTATAAGTTTCTTTGGAAACTAATCCAACATGAGTATCAACAATATTCCCTTTTTTATCAACTATAAATGAAGTTGGAATAGCTTCAATTCCGCCGTACGCTTTTACTACATCCATGTTACCATATACAACCGGATAATTGATGCCATAATCCTTTATAAACGGAACGACTTCAGCAATGGTATTATCTCTATCTAACGAAATTCCTATTACTACCACATCATTTTTATATTCTTTTTGAATAGCAATTAGATCCGGAATTCCTTTTCGGCAAGGAGGACACCAAGTCGCCCAAAAGTCAAGTATTACAATTTTATTTTTGTAATCTGATAGTTTAACGATTTTTCCGTCGGGGGTTTTCAAAGAAAAATCTGCTGCTTTTTGCGTGGTATTTAGCATCTGTGTAGAGTTGTTTTCAACCGTTACATTTTCATTGTTCTGTTTTTCACAAGCGATTGTTGTGAACGATAACAATGCTAATACCGGAAATATTAAAAGTTTTCTGATCATATAAATTCCTTCTTTTTTTTCTTTTATTGGATGAACAAAAATTGTAATGGATTCAAACTAAGGTAAAGCTTGAATGTTTTTTTTGTAAAAAGGGGGGTAAGGCCCGCTTTCAGGTTCAGTTCTGGTATTATTGATAATGAAGAATACAATCATTACCACAATGAAAATGGTGGTGGAAACCATATTTTTATATCGGGGATCAATTAGAGGTTTCTTTTCCGAAACTTCTTGTTTACCGATTTTACGTTCTTTTTTCTTTTCGAATTTAGCTGCCATAATCTCTTTATATTTTTATGTCGTTAAGATATAAAAATTGAGTAAATATTACGAACCAATATTTTTTTGCTGATATTTTATTCCGGTGATATTTCTTCACTTATATCTTTAGAGAAGATTCGGAGCATTCGCATTAACCAAATCATAATCATCATCATGTAGACTACAAAGGTTATCCAGAAACTATCACCCAATCGAACTTCCGTTAAAAGATTCGCCTCAAAAATATAAATCTGGTTTAAGAGCATAAACAGAAAGGTTAGAAGCCCAAAAAAATTCATGTTAGCTCTTAACTTTTCAATAGTTGCTTCACGTCTTTCAGGGGCTAACCAATACTTTTTGTTTGGAAGATTAACCATGCTGTCGCCACCGATTTTCATCAGGTAATTTATTCCCCAAAACATTGCGGTCAAAAAAAGCATAATTATATTATATAAAAGAAGAAAACTTAACTTATCTGAATAACTGCTTGGACTGTTTGAAGAACCAAAATGAGTTGCTATTTTTTCAGGCAATGAAGGATAGTAGTTATAAGCTATTAAAAAATTTATTAGATAAAATATTCCGTACAGGATATTTGAATTTCTAGCCGTGAAAAGATTTTCAATCATAAATAATTTGCTGCCTATTGTTGAACAAACTTCCGAAAATCTTTATTAAATAAAAAATCGAGTTGTTAAAATTATATTCATTTCAAATCTCAAGATTACTATTTTCGGTAATTAAAAACACGAAAGTTTATTATGAACAATCTACTCTATTCAAATTATATCGGACCTAAAGCTGAAAACATAGAAACATTACGCCGGCTTGTAAATAAAATAATTGACCACCAGAAAGAGTGGAGAAATTCTTTTTATGAGGAAGATGTTTCTCTTTATCCAAGCCAACAAATACTAAATGAAAAATTGGAAGAAGAGATAAATAATTTTCTTAATAGATATAATAAAAACACTCCTTTCTTTCATCCCAGATATTCAGCGCAAATGTTAAAAGATACGACCATTCCGACTATAGTTGGTTACCTCGCCTTCATGATGACAAACCCCAATAATCATGCTTATGAAGGGGGACCGGTTACTACCGAAATGGAAATGGAAGTAACGGAAATGTTAATGAAAATGATTGGTTATAAGAATGGCTGGGGACATTTAACAAGCGGTGGTTCTTTAGCTAATACGGAAGCACTCTGGGCTATTAGAGATTATTATAAAACCGGTTCGGTTTATTTTAGTGAAGTCTCACATTATTCATGGAAACGAATCTGCAATATTTTAAGAATTCCTGACTACAAAGAAATTGAAGTTGATAAAAATTTCAGAATGGATTTGAATAAATTGGAAGAGGCAATAAAGCAAAATAATGCTCTGGTAGTTATTGCGAATTTCGGTTCAACAGGAACGGGGAGTGTTGATGATATTTCAGGAATTCTTTCGTTGAAAGAAAAGTATAACTTCCATCTCCATATTGATGCAGCTTATGGCGGATTTTTGAAGTGCGCAATAATTGATACAAATTATTCAGTCACTCCCTATTCAGATGAACTTCCTTTAAGTGAATTCGTTTATAATCAGATGGTAAATTTGAGTAAATCCGATTCGATTACAATTGATCCTCATAAACAAGGACTGATTTCTTATGGAGCCGGCGCGGTGCTTTATCAAAATGAAGAGTTACGTTCGATTATATTAAATACAGCTCCATATACATATCATCAATTGGATAAACCGAACATCGGAATGTTTAGTCTTGAAGGATCACGTCCCGGAGCAATGGCGGCAGCCTGTTATCTGACTTATAAAGTGCTACCGTTAAATAATTCCGGTGTTGGTGATGCGGGATTAAAGTCGCTAAAGACTTCAAAAGAGTTCCACAATAAAATTAAATTGACAAATTCTTATAACAACTTACACGAACCCGATCTCGACATAAATTGTTTTTATGTTAAAAGTCCCGATAATGATGTTTCTGTTCATAACGAATTAGTGTTAAAAGTTTACAAACAACTTTCGGTCGAAGCAGAAAATCCCGAATTCATTTTATCAAAGTTTGTTATGAATCCAGATTTGGCAGCGAGAATTCTTCCCAATCTTAAAAACAATAAAAAAGAAAACGTTGTAGCCCTTCGTTCAGTATTTATGAAACATTGGAATAGTGATAAGGAATCTTATTACGTTAATAAATTAATCGAATCACTTGTAGAAAAAATTCAGAGTTAGCCGGTTAAATGAAATTGATCGGTTTTATTAATCAAATCAAAGCAGTAGTTTTAACTTTATAAAAATGAGTATTTATAAGATGATAGAAATAATAAATTTACATAAAAATTTCGGTGAGAAGAAAGTTCTTACGGGTGTTAACCTAACAATAGAACCTGGTGAAACACTTGTTATTATTGGTCGAAGCGGTTGTGGTAAAAGCGTTATGCTTAAACACATTGTAGGACTTTTAATGCCCGATTCCGGTGAAGTTAAAGTTGCGGGACAAGTTATAAATAAGTTAAATGAAAAAGATCTCTATAAAATCAGAAAGAAATTCGGATTCTTATTCCAGGGTGCAGCATTGTTTGACTCGATGAGTGTTGGAGAAAATGTGGCTCTCCCTTTAGTTGAATCCGATAATGATTTTGATAAAAGTAAAATTGTAAAAATTGTGGCGGAAAAATTAGAATTGGTCGGATTAGCAGGAATTGAGAAACTAAAACCATCAGAATTATCTGGTGGAATGAGGAAAAGGGTTGGACTTGCCCGCGCCCTTGTTACCAATCCGGATTACATTTTATATGATGAGCCTACAACAGGTCTTGATCCAATAATGTCTGATTCGATTGATCATCTTATTAGAGATTTGAGTGGAAAAATTAAGGTCACATCAATTGTAGTTACGCACGATATGTTTAGTGTAAAAAATGTTGCCAATAGAGTTGCAATGATGCACGAGGGGAAAATTTATTTTGATGGTAAGCCAGATGAGTTGTTGAATTCTAAAGATGAAATTATTTATGACTTTATTAAAAGAACGGAGACTTTGTAGAAATGGTTTTATTTTCTTGAATTAAGAAATTATTATTCTTAGTTTTAAATAAAATGTTTACGAATATTTAACTTTGTTCTAATAATTAGGACTGAGATTATTTTTTTTTGAATTATTAAATGTTCTATTCATTCATTTATTTCCGGGGGAAAATATGAAAAAATGTCTTTCTCTGTCGCTTCTACTTTCGATCACGTTCTTTTACCAAGTCGAAATCTTTTCACAAGCAAAATCTGCTGCAAACTCCTTCGGATTAATTCCATACAGTTCCTTCAAAACTCCCGAATATTGTGGAACTTCTTGTCATACGGACTTTTATTTTCAATGGCGCCAATCGATGATGTCCCAAGCATATACTCATGAATGGGATGAAGTTGAGTATTTTAAATTAGCCGTACCACACGCTGAAAAAGATCCAATTGTGGCTGAAGTGAAAGCCGGCTGCAACGGTTGCCATGCCCCATTAGCCTATTTAGCCGGTGATGCACCTCCTCCGTTACCTGAAGAAATGAGTCGAGCAAACGAATCAGTATCTTGTGATTTATGCCATAGCGTTACCGGTTTTGAAGGAGATATTCCTTATAATTTTAATTATATAGTTGAACCTTCACAATTCAAATATGGACCCCGTGGAACCGGTTCCTCTCCAGAGCATAAGATGAAAAAATCAGATTTTCTTGGAACGGCTGAGTTTTGCGGAACTTGTCATAATGAAAAAGACCCCTATGGAATCTGGGTGAAATCAACACATCTCGAATGGAAAGAAGGACCATATGCAAAAGAAGGTGTAAAATGTCAGAGTTGTCATATGACTTCAGCGCCGGGATTAACAGCCTCAATGGGGAACAAGTATCCTGATGCACGTCAGCATTTATTTCATGGTGCGCACGATGACGGTAAAGTTAAAGGAACAATTGAACTCAGAATCCATCCTGATTTAAAGGAAGCGGAACCCGGGGATCGTGTAAAGTTTACACTGGCACTTTTCAATCAAAAAACAGGACACAAATTTCCAACCGGATCTGTTGAGGATCGCATAGTTTGGTTACATGTTGAGGCTACAGATGTAAAGGGGAATGTTTATCATTTACCTGTAGATAAAAAAGGTTTCGAAGGTGAGAACTATACGATTGCGTCAGATGAACTTGCATATCAAGATATGGGAATTGCTCTCAATGACCCTGATTTTAAAGGCGTTCAGCGGGATGGTGTTCCGGTAGGGAATAGAATTTATCGAATGCCATATTTCGACCCTCAGGGACGAATGACAATTCAACAATGGAATACAAAATCACTCGGTGTCGACTATCGATTAGGACCGCGTGAAACTAAACTGGAAACTTTTACTTTTACACTACCGAACATTTTGCCACCAGGAAAATTTACCGTTAAAGCAGTTTTGAATTATCAAAAATTGATAAAACCTGTTGCTGATTTTCTCGGTGTTCCTGATGAAGCAGAAATAGTTATTGTAAATGAGCATTCAACATCAATTAATATTCTACAATAAAATCAAGGGTAATATAATGAAGCGGTTATTATTAACATCAGTTATGATAATATTTATGATAGGAGTTGTCGCAGAATCACTCTATGCAATTCCCGCATTCGCAAGAAAGTATAGTATGACTTGCAAAACATGTCATGAATCTTTCCCGAAATTAAAAGATTTCGGAGAAGAATTTGCCGGAAACGGATTTGTACTAAAAGATCAGCAAGCCCCAAGATATTACATGGAAACAGGCGATCCGGAACTTTCATTGTTACGTGATTTTCAATGGGGAATAAGATTAGAGGGTTATGTCACACACAATAATTCTAAAAGTAAACGCTCAGACTTTGCTTCTCCTTATCTAATTAAATTACTTTCAGGAGGGGAAATAACAAAAGATGTTGCCTATTATTTTTATTTCTTCTTTAGTGAACGGGGTGAAGTTGTAGGATTGGAAGATGCATTTTTAATGTTTAATGATGTTTTTGGAACTGAACTTGATGTATATGTCGGGCAATTTCAAATTTCCGATCCACTGTTCAAAAGAGAACTAAGGCTTACTCTTGATGATTATTTGATTTATAAAACCAGTGTCGGTCTATCGCAGATAGATCTAACATACGACAGAGGAATTATGCTTACTTATGGTTTACCGACAGGAACTGATTTAACTTTTGAAGTTCTGAACGGGAATGGAATAGGTAAAGCAGATGGGTTTAAGAATTTTGACAATGATGAGTATAAAAATCTTTTCGGTCGAATCTCACAAGACATTATTGAACCTATTAGAATTGGAGCATTTGGCTTTACCGGTAAGGAAAAATTGCCTTTAGATGTTAACAAGATTAATATGTTTGGTGTTGATGGGACTATTTCAATTGCTCCATTTGAACTAAATTTACAGTATGTTCAGCGTGATGATACTAATCCGCATAGTAGGTTTTTACTCGGAAAAGTAAGAACGAGAGGAGCATTTGCAGAACTTGTGGTAATGCCTAATGGCGATGATAGTAAAATTTATGGAGTCGGTTTATTTAATTGGGTTGAGTCAGATCAACAAAATTTAAATAATAGAACTATATCAGGTCACATTGGATATATGTTAAGACGGAATTTTAGATTTGTCGGTGAATATACTTATGACATGACAAATAAATATGGGAAGCTTGCAATAGGAGCAATTGCAGCATTTTAATTTTTTTATGGTTGTCTAAAAGGAAAGGAAGAATTGATGAGATTATCTTTAAAATCCAAAACTTTTAGACAACCATTTTCATTTCTTGTAAATTAAAATCACAGAGGGTTTGGTTGAACGGAAAATATTAACAGCACAATTTTAATTAGTTGCGAAGCTTTTTTTGTACGAATTATCATAAACCGGAGAATCAAACAGATCACTATTTTTCTGCTCAAATAGCGGGAATATTTTAATCGAAGATTTTAATTTTTCTTCAAGAGAATTAAGAAGACCTTTAATAAGTGATAAGTTCTCAATGTTCACACCAATGAAAAGAGGGATTCGTTTTTTTGTGAAACGGCTTTCTCTTGAGGCGAGATATACAATTCTATTTAACAATCCGGAATCTTTTACGTCCTCGCCAATAATTGTAATTCCAATTGCATAATTCTTTTTTTGTTTTGCAAGAATATCTACTTCATAATCACCGATTCTAGGAGGTTCAGAAAGATATGTCCCGAATCTCCTTTTAACTGTTATATAACCATTCTGCCAGAAATGATTTATCAGTAAATCTATTGAGCGTTGTCTTTTTAGGTGTTGCATAATATCCTCCTATTAATTCAATTATAAAGAGGAATGATTGGGATTAGAGGTGTGAATTTAGGTGCATCAAGTATGTGAATATTTGCAATTTTCCTGTATTCAAATTTCTCTATTCCACGTCCATATTTTTGTTTACCATAAATTACTTTATTGCCATCTCTATCGGTAGCTATAAAATATGGCTCAAGTGTAATTTCGGTTGTTTCATAAAAGAAGCGTAAAGTGCTTCTATTTAAGATTGCATTTGAAAATATTTCTGTCTTCATTTCATTTTTCCTTAATTATACCAACGCATAATACCAACCACTTTTCCTATTATCGTAAAGTTATCAGAAAAGTTTACATCGATAGGAGTAAAGCTTTCATTTTCAGGAAGAAGTTGAATTTTTCCGCGTCTGTTTGAAAATCGTTTTACGGTTGCTTCGTTATCAATCATTGCTACTACTATATCGTTATTATTTGCTTCTGTCTGAGATGAAACTATAACAAGATCGCCGTCAAAGATTCCTGCATTTATCATACTTTCGCCTTTAACACGTAAAGCGAAACAATCATCTCCCTTTTTCAACAGATTAGAATCTACTATCAAATTACCCTCAATATTTTCAATTGCAGATATCGGAGTACCCGCGGCAACTCGACCTACAATTGGAATTCGTGCATAATAATCTTCAATACTGAAGACATTAGAAGTTAACGGATCGTTATCCTCTATAACCGAAATGGCACGACTTGAATTACTTTCGACAGTTAAATACCCTTTTTTTTCTAAAGCATCAAGATGTCTTTTAACTCCGAATGTTGAAGCCATTCCGAAATTTCTTCCAATTTCTCTTAACGTAGGGGGATAACCGTTTTCATTTCTGAATTGGTTGATAAAGTCTAAGATTTCTTTTTGACGATCCGTTAATTCTTTTTTCATAGTAGTGTCCAATTGTTCACTACAAATATAGTGTGCGGATGTGCACTTGTCAAGAGAAAAATTTAGAATATTTTGGAAGGGAGATTTGTGATTAATTTAAATAAAACCGCAAGAGATTCTCCCAATGCGGTTTTATTAAAATGGTTTATTTTACTGAAGATGTGTTTTTATTGTTTCGATGATATTATCCAATTCAACTTCAAAACGTTCACCGGTTTTGCGAATCTTAACTTCAACTTTGTTTTCTTTAAGTTTTTTTTCACCGACTATAATCTGAATAGGCATTCCAAGAAGATCAGCATCATTAAATTTAAATCCTGCTTGCGCATCCTTTCTATCATCGAATAAAACTTTATAACCTTCAGCTTGCAATGAATTATATAAATTTTCAGAGGCAGTTATAACTTCTTCCTTTTTCATATTTAAACCGATTAGATGAATCTCGAAAGGAGCTAAAGATTTATCCCAAACAATTCCTCTTTCATCATTATGCTGTTCGATATAGCAGGCAATTACTCGTTCAACACCAATGCCGTAACTTCCCATAATAATCGGGTGAGATTTGCCATTTTCATCTAAGAACAATGCCCCCATTGATTCAGAATATTTGGTCCCGAGTTTGAAAATATGTCCCAATTCAATTGCCGGAAAAACGTCAAGTTTATTATTACAATGTGTACAACCTTCGCCAGCTTTAATAATTCGAAGGTCAACATATTCGACAGTTGGAATATCACGTTGGAAATCTATGCCGCCAATATGATAATCATTTTTATTTGCACCGCTGAACATATTATTCAGATTTCTCAATCGCTCGTCAGCGATAATTCTCCCTTTAAAACCAACTGGACCAATAGAACCGGCATCAGCACCGGTTAATGCAACAAGTTCTTCCGGATGACCGGGACGAGCATTTGCAACGAGTTTTTCTAATTTTGTTTCGTTGACTTCTTCATTCCCCAACATTAGGATAAGAACGGGTTGTTTATCTGAAATATACACCCGTGATTTGGCACATTGTGTTTCATCAATATTTAAAAACGCTGATAACTCATCAATAGATTTTATATTTGGTGTGTGAATCTCATAAATCTCTTTGCTTATTTCATCACGACTTAAAGGCTCAACTTTAGAAACAGCTACCTCAACATTGCCGGCATATCCGCATGATTCACAATAAGCAACGGTATCTTCACCCGCTGAGGATTTTACCATAAATTCTTCTGAACCGCTTCCCCCCATCGCGCCGCTTGAAGCGCCAACAACAAAGAATTTAAGTCCACATCTCTCAAAGATTTTTCTATAAGCCGAATCATGCAATTTATATGAAGCATCAAGACCTTCCGAAGAAGTATCGAAAGAATAAGAATCTTTCATTAAAAATTGTCTACCGCGAATTATTCCGCTTCTTGGTCTTGGTTCATTTCTGAACTTAGTCTGAATTTGATACCAAGTCTGAGGCATATCTTTATAAGACGCTAAAACACGGCGGGCATGGTATGTCATAATTTCTTCATGAGTTGGGGCTAGAATATATTCGCGATTTTTAATATGAAACATGGTATCACCGAAAGCTTCAACGCGGTTTGTTTCTTCCCAAATTTCTTTTGGATTTAATGCCGGAAGATGAAATTCCTGTCCACCGATTGCATCCATTTCTTCACGAATAATTTCACATACTTTTTTTACAACTTTATAACCGAGTGGCAAGAAGGAATAAATTCCTGCCGAAAGCATTCTAATCATTCCGGTTCTTAACATTAAAACATGACTTGTTACTACTGCATCATTCGGTACTTCCTTTAACGTTGGAATAAACGATTTACTAAGTTTCATATTATACTTTTATTAAATTAAAAAGACATTTTCGAAATTGGATTCTTAAAATAATGAAATGAAGATGGTTATCAAAAGAAGAGAGAATATTAAATAAGGTGTGAGTTCAGAATATCAGAAAATAAAAAAGGCTGTTCTTTTACGAACAGCCTTATATCAATCATTCCCCTTATCAACAATCTTTATTCAAGAATATCAGTATAACCTTTAATTTCAGTAGCAGGGATGAAGGTATTTGCAACTCCGCCTGTTACCATTAAGTTATAGATCATTCCGTTGCCGCCATAAGCTAATGTACGTGCATCATAACCAAGTAATCTTAGATAAGCTGCAACATAAGAACTTGTTTGACCCGTGAAGCAATAAAGTACAGTCGGTTTATTGGTTGGTAAGGTTTTTAATTCTTTAGATAATAAGAATGGTTTTGTTGATGGTGGATAATTTGTTGCACCATCAAGATGTCCCGGATTCATATATAAAGCATTTTCCCAATAATTTACTATATAATAATTTGCAAAACCTTGTGCCAGTGTTGAATATGCTAAGTTTGCAGCTGTAAATCCTTCAGCCAATACAGCATTAACTCTTGCTTCAAGGATATCAGTAGCTTCGGTTTTACCTGTGCTAATTTTAGGAAGATCGCCGGCAGCATTTTTTGCAGGAGCAGCTGTTTGAACAAATGTTGCAGTATTTCCAATTTTTGATAACCAATAATTCTGTGCAAAACTTGAATCGATTGAACTCATTCCCCATTTAAGAGAAACTACTTTAGCGCCATATCCTTTTGCTCTTAATAAAGAGACAGCAAAAGCTGATGTTTGACCTGAATAACAAGCCACAACAACTTTATCATAATTAGCTAAGGTAAGAGTTTTGAAATAAGTATTTAATTCAGCAACTGTTTTATTAACAGCACCTTTGATATGTTTAGCATTATAATCAGCGGCACTACGAATATCGACAACGAGTTGTTTTTGAGGTGCGGTTAAGTAGTTGGTTCTAACATCAGAAGCTGAGATTACAAATGATGCCATTCCATAGACGTAATCATTATTTGTTTCAAAATGTGTAGCAAGTACTTGTGATTCATTAACCGGATCCGGTGTCGGTTCCGTTGTGCTTTCTTTACATCCTGTATAAAATACGAAGAGTGATAAGAGCAGCGAGAGCAACAATAATTTTCTTTTTTCCATTACTAAGGACTCCTTTTTGTTTGGTTGTTATTTTTTATTTATTGAAACCAGTTTGCAGGAAGTTTTCCATCAACAATAATTCCTTGATTAGCAGAAATTTCCCATGATTCTATTAAATCTGAATTAAATAAATACAATGATTTATTTCTATAATTATTTCCTTCTTTAACAATATGACAATTATCATAACATGCTTTTCCAGCAGCAACCTGTGTGCGGGATGTCCACTTTAAGATGTTATGAGGTGTTGTATATTTGTATGTTGGGCGAACATCAAAATTAGGTAATTGTGTTACGCCAAATTCTTTCCAACTATCCGGTGCCATTAATGAACGTCTTACAGTTGCCAATTTATATGGTTTGGTTTGGGGGATAGGATTCATGGCAATTTTAAATCCTTGATAAGAAGGAATTCTTGCCCCGGCGCCACCAATATGGCAGCTTCCGCAATTATTATAATCTTGTGAATGACAAGTATTACAATTAAAAGTATTAAAATGTGCAAGATGATATGCATTGGAATTATTAATATTAGTATGGCAGTTGGAACATTTTGGAAGTGAAGCCATTTTATATCTTTGATCATAGTAGTTGCCATCACCGTGAACTTCATGCTTAGAGTGGCAATCCATACATGAAAATCCCTTTTTTGTTAGATGTACATCCGGTTGGGTTCCCGCAGCAACACCATAATATGCATGTCCACCTCGACTTGTATGACATGTTGTACAATGATCTCGCATATCAGGTTTTACAAATTGATGACCTTTATATAAACCGCCACCACCGGCACTCGGGCGATTAACATGGCAATCACCGCATGAAGCATGACATGTGGCGCAATTCTTACCGTATGCATCTTTCATTGCATCAGTTAATTGGTCAAATGCACTTAATCCGGTACCAAGTCCTGAGCGAAGAGTAACCATACTTTTCTGACCTGTCCCCTGTTCATGGATACTATTTTTTGCATTAGCAACAATAGAAGGATGGCAACTGGCGCACTTTTCATCAGCTGATTTTGAAGGATGTTTTATAAAATTATTTGTATGAGCTAATTTTTTGTCATCCGTTCCATCAACACCATTATGGCAAGTTGTACATTTCATTTTTCCGTGGTAGGTATTTTTAAATTCAGAATAACCCGTTCCACCGAGATAAACTCGATCATATGGCTCTATATGTGGCGCATCTCCCCCGCAACCGCCTGCAGCATGAGCCGTATCAGGTGAATGAATTTGCTTTAAAAGATCATAATTTGTATGGCAACCTTCACAACTGTTTTTTGCGAGTCCACCTTGCAGAGGGTCGGTTGGCACTTTAATATCTTCCTTTTGGCATCCTATCATAAATAAAAATGATGCGCAAAAGATAATGCTTACTGTACTAATCCATTTTTTCATAAAATTCCCCATTATATGGCATTTATTGATTGTTGAAAATACTGACACTTTTTCCAAATAATGTATACGTGAGTACCATTTGGCAAATTCTATTCCAATTTATTTGTGATTGAGAGACAATTAAATTTGCTTAAAAACAGATGTTTGCTAATAGCAATTATCACTATTTGTAAAATTTGAAAAGGTTCTTCTTCTTATAGAGAATTGCGTTTTTGGAGGCAATTATTGATCGCTATTAATTAATTTTAGAATATCTCTTTGTGGCAAGGTTCCCATTTTTTTAATGTGTACCGGAAGGATCGTAAATGAATAGTAGAGGGATTTGAATTTTCAATAAAAAAGGCGATCAGTTAAGATCGCCTTCTGTTTCCAAAATATATATATTTTGTGTCTATTTTTTCGTTTCAACTTTGCACGTTGAAATACCAAACGGTAAGTATGCCGGACAGGTTCCCATAAAAGCCGTGACCAATGGGACAATTCCGAGATAACCCCACCACGCTCCGCTAAAAATTGCGTAACCGATTAACCCTAAACCGGCTATAATACGAACTGCTTTGTCAATTGTTCCAACATTTTTTTTCATAACTATTTTCCTTTAAGTATGTAACACATATAAGCACTAATATTTTTTTTGATAGTTCTTATTTCAATACAAGTTCTAAATTTTTTCTATATACATAATCATAAACATTATCTGCTATGAAAAGTTCAAAAAATATGCTATTCTTTCCATAAGAATTAAATTTTATTCGCACTAAGTTATAATTATTTTCAGAATAATCAATGAACGTCAGAAAAATAAGAACTATCGCAGACTCACTTTTTGAGCAGGGTAAGTATGACGATGCTTTTTATATTTATAATGAAATCTATAGTAAAATTTGGGGTGCAATAGGAAAAGTTCAAGCCGGATTTACTGATTTTTCTCAATCCTACCTCGGCAATAGCTTTAAATCAAATTATGAACTTCGTACAAGTTTTTCGATGCAGGCTGCTGATAATATTTTCAAAAGATGGTTTGACTTAGATTCAGACCAAACATTGAATGAATTTACTTTTACAACTTATGGGCATTTACAATGTATTTGCTATTCACCGATATTATCTTCAAAAATATCAACCGAGTATGTCTATAATGAATTTATTATCCTTCAAACCTTAATTTTACAATCCGATAAAGATGATTGGATAAATTATCTTTTAAAAGTTGTTACACCAATGATGGAGGAGGGCAACCTAAAAAAGATTCGCTCAAATTTAACAAACACGTTTGTAAAAAATATTCTAATTGAAAATTCACAAAGTGTAAAATCAACCGATTGGTTTAACATAAATGTCTGTTTTCTTGATTATCTGGTAAGCATTGGTGACAGCTCTTCAGAGTTGTATCAATCGGTGCATAAAATTGTTGGGTCATATTACAGACACAAAACTCATCGAAGGAAAACGTATAGTTCAAAAGAGAATAATTCGAGGCAAGAAAAGAGACATGAATCATATGAGAGTTACGAGCGATATGAAAAATATGAACGATATGAACGTTTTGAAAAATCTAATGCTCAATTTAAGTCGGAATTCGATTCAACTCTAGCTACAGAAAATGAGAAATCGATTTATTTTGGTAAGATATTAGGACTAACCGGAAAAGTGTCGCGATCTCAAATTAGAAAAAAGTATCTTGAGCTAATCGCCAAATATCATCCCGATAAAGTCTCGGAATTAGGTGAAGAATTAAAACTTCTTGCCGAAACCAAAACTAAACAGCTTAATGCAGCATACGAATGGATGAAACACAAATATAATCTGTAAACTCAATTACATGAATCACAGTTTCCGCATGGCGGCTCATCTTTAAAACCAAAATACTCTGATATAAAAACCCTTCTACATTCTTCGTTCTTAAAATAATTTACTACTGAAAGCAACTTCATATTGTCGTTTTTCAATTTTTCTTTCAGATAGTTTTCATTCATTAACTCATCTGGAAGGGGAGAGATCAAATTAAGATTTTGCTTTTCGATAGAACCTTCGGTAACACCATAACGGTCGAGCATTCCAAGTACGGTTTCAATTCTGAAATCATTTTTATCTTTATAGCTTAATTCTTCACGCAAATAATCAACCCCCATAGAATTCACAAGATTTATATTGTTGTTTAATAAATCATAAACACGTGAATAGTAATTAGCATCAGGATTTGCCCACTTAATAAATTCCATTTGAGTATAAAGATCTTCCTGATTATAAAGAAGAGTACATATTGAATTTTTCCCATCTCTTCCGGCTCTTCCGATTTCCTGGTAGTATGATTCTATTGAAGAGGGGACTTCGACGTGAATAACAAACCTTATATCAGCCTTGTCAATCCCCATCCCGAATGCATTTGTTGCAAGAATTAAATTTTCTTTCCCTTCAATAAAATTTCTAAGAACATTTTTTCGTTGAACAGGCGAAAGTTTACCGTGATAAACAGAATGTGCATAACCCTTATCTCCAAGTATTTGAGAATAGTACTCTAACTTTTTTATAAGAGAAAAATAGATTATACCTGATCCTCGATATTTATCAAGAATCCGAGTTAAAGACGCAACGGTTTCTTTTTCATCAAACACATCAATTGCTTCAAGGCGTAGATTGGGACGATTAATCCCCTGATGAAAAAGTTTTATCTCCTCATTCTCAAAGCCGAGTTTTTTAACAATATCTTTTTGAACCGGAATTGATGCGGTGGCGGTAAGTGCAATCGTTAAGGGATTTCCGATTAGCTTTCTAAACTCTGCTATCCTTGAATAATCAGGGCGAAAATCATGTCCCCATTCCGAAATACAATGAGCTTCATCGATAGCAAGAAGAGCAATATCTAATTTTCTAATGACATCAACGAATTCTTTCTTGCGAAACCTTTCAGGTGTAACATAAAGAAGTTTAATTTTACCGGAAGAAAATCTATCAAGTCTTTCGCTTCTTTGTTTTTGGCTTATTGTTGAATTTATAAACTCAGCCGAAATGTTTTTTCTCTTAAGTGCATCCACCTGATCTTGCATTAAAGCAATAAGAGGACTAATCACAATAGTTCGACCTTCGAACATTAAAGCAGGAATCTGATAACATAACGATTTTCCACTCCCGGTTGGCATTAAAACAAGTGAATGTTTTTGTTCAATGATTAACCTGGTTATTACTTCTTCCTGATCCGGGCGAAATGATTCATGTCCAAAGAATTCTTTTAGTATTGATTTAGGATTTGTGTTTGGAATTATTTTTAACAATCTATTTTTCTCTATAATTTGATAAAACATCATTTTAAATTAAACATTCTTAGCGTGTTATCCGATAATGAATCACGGTATACTCAGAGTAAATAATTGGTTAATGATTTCTCAAATATTATATTTGAAAATATTATGCATTACTGCTTTTGCAGTTAAGATATGAAAGTTTAGGGGGATGCTCGAACATCAATATATATATAGAACCATGAAATCATATCAAATGATTTTCGGAATAACTTTGTTGTTTGTTATCATTCTAACAATTCCCGTTTTGCCACAAGGGGAACTTGATACAATACTCATCTCAATTAAAAATTTATCTACACCTCAAAAAATTAAAGTTCTAAATGATTTTACCTGGAAGCATAGAAATATTTTCCCGCAACAAGCTATTAAAGCAGCCGAGCTAACATTAAGCTTATCAGAATCAATTGATGATAAACCAAATCGTGCAAAATCGTTAAATTATCTAAGTGTAATTTTCCGTGACCAGGGCGAATATGAAAAATCAATCGCACTAAGTACTAAAGCATTAGATATTGCTCAAACAGCTGATGATTGGCAACAGGAAGCATACTCTAACAACAACATCGGAACTATTTACAGATTGAAAGGAAATTATCCCCTTGCATTGAGTTATATCTATAAAGCTTTAAGAATATTTGAAGATAATAATGAAAATGTAGGGAAAGCTTTTTGTACTTATAATATAGGTTTCGTTTATCTTAGACAAAATAATTATGAGAAGGCTTTAGAGTATCTTGAAGAAACTGTTCGCTTACGAGAAATAATAAAAAATAAGGAAGGAGCAGTTCAAGCAAGAGGCAGAGTTGCTGATGTATATGTGGAATTGGGAGAGTACGATAAAGCACTTCAAATTTATCATGAAGTTGGAAATTCCTATGAGGCATTTGGAGATCAAAAAAGTCTGATTAATGTTCTAAATGGAATTGCTACAGTCTACGAAGAAACAAAAAAGTTTGATAAAGCACTCAACGAAAGATATAGGTCTTTATCTATTTCCCGAAAATTCAACTTTATAGAGGGAATTGTAATTAACTCAAGTTTGATAGGCGTTTTAGAAGCCCGTCTTGGTAATTATTTAAAAGGAAAAGCTTACTTAGATTCAGCGCTTGATATAACCAATAAATATTCTTCTTCAGTTTTTAGGTTACAAGTCTATAAAAACTATTCTGATTTTTATGAGTTTCAGAAAAATTATGCTGAGGCATTCAAATACTTAAAATTGTTCAATAAAGAAAAAGATTCAATTGCGGGACAGGAAAAAAGAACCGTAGTTGCAGAAGTTGAATATGCATATATCTCTAATAAAAAAGAGAGGGAGACCGAATTAATAAAACGAGATCTACAGAATCAAAAAACGATTATTAATTATGGAATTGGAATAACAATTATTCTGGTTTTGCTCTCAATTATAATTGGAGCATTATATAAATCAAAAGAAAAAGCAAATAAGCAACTAACAGAATTAAACCAGTTAAAAGATAAGTTTTTTAGCATAATCGCACATGATCTTAAAAACCCTTTTCATGTTCTCCTAAACTACTCACAAATTTTAGATGAAGAGAAAGATCAACTTGATAAAGAAGAGAGAAATGAGATAATTTCCACACTTGCTGTTTCAAGTCGAAACGTTTATCATCTTCTGGAAAATCTTTTATTATGGTCTCGTTCACAAACAAGCGGGATTTCAGTTAAATCTGAAACAACTTCATTTTCAGCAATAATAGATGAAATACTTCTAATACTTGATGAACAAGCAAAACAAAAAAGAGTAAAAATCATTAAAGATTTACATCAAAATGATTCAGTCAATACAGATCCCGATATTTTGAAAACGGTTTTAAGAAATCTCATTGGTAATGCGATTAAATATACTTCTCAAAATGAATATGTTAAGATCAGCAGCAGAGTTGAAAATAGTTTTTTAATTATTACTGTTGCTGACAACGGAGTAGGTATCGAAGAAAAAGATCGTCTTCATTTATTTTCTCTTACAAATCTCTCTTCCACCGCAGGAACAAAAGGGGAAAAGGGTACCGGACTTGGACTAATAATATGCCGTGAATTTGTCGAAAAACTCGGAGGTAAAATTTGGGTAGAATCGAATATGCCAAAGGGAAGTAAGTTTGTTTTTACAATTCCGGTCGCATAAAAACATTAACATTTTTCCTAAAAGCTCAAATTTCCTAAATCCTTTAACCTTGTTTAAGCAAACCCAATTAGCTAATATTGTATTGGTGTTTTTTAGTTATTTTTTGGTTCATATGATAAAAACAATTATTTAAATTGAAGGAAAACGATATGGAAAATAGAATTTTTAATTTTAGTGCTGGTCCGGCAATTTTACCTGAAGAAGTTCTGCTTGATGTTCAAAAAGAACTTTTTTCCTATAAAGGAAGCGGCATGAGCGTGATGGAAATGAGCCATCGAGGGAAAATATTTGACGGAATTATTAAAGAAGCTGAAGCTGATCTTAGAAAACTCCTTGATATTACTGATGATTATGCTGTTCTCTTTTTACAAGGAGGTGCAACACTTCAATTTTCAATGGTTCCTATGAACTTAATGCCACCTGCAAATAAAGCCGATTATATTCATACAGGATCATGGGCAAAAAAAGCAGCTAAAGAAGCAAAACGAGTTGGAACAGTAAATGTTGCGGCTTCAACTGAAACAGAGAATTTTGTTCGTATTCCAAAACAAGAGGAATTAAAACTTGATTCTGAAGCATCATACGTTCATTTTACATCAAACAATACAATTTACGGAACTCAATGGAAGAACGAACCCGAAGTTGGAAACGTACCACTAGTTTGTGATGCTTCCTCTGATTTTCTACACAAAAAATTGGATATTAAAAAATATGCATTGATTTATGCAGGTGCACAAAAAAACATAGGACCTGCCGGTGTTACTGTTGTAATTATTCGTAAAGATTTATTGGAACGTTCTTCCGATTCTCTCCATACATATATGAATTACAAAATTCATTTTGAAAATGATTCAATGTATAATACCCCTACTACTTTTGGGATTTACGTTGCAGGATTAGTTTTCAAGTGGTTATTAAATATGGGCGGCTTAAATGAAATGTATAAACTAAACGTTGAAAAAGCCGGAATACTTTATAACGCTATCGATTCAAGTAATGGTTATTATCGCGGTACAACTGCTGTTGAAGATCGCTCTCTGATGAATATTACTTATAGACTTCCTAACGAAGAATTAGAAAAGAAATTTATTGATGAAGCCAAGAAAAAAGGCTTCGATGGATTAAAAGGACATCGTTCAGTTGGTGGCATTCGTGCTTCAATTTATAATGCTTTCCCCAAAAAAGGTGTAGAAGCACTTGTTGAATTTATGAATGAATTCAAAGCAAACAATCCATAGATTTTATTTTTATATTGTTAAGCGTCTCCCGAAAATTTTCGGCAGACGCTTTTTTATATCAAATTAGCAAGGTAATATTATGAAAAAATTTATATTTCTTCTGTTGTTATGTTTTACTTTAACAGCCATATTTAATGGCTGCGGTGATAAAGAAGAACTTGTTAGTTTCGAAGCTTTTAATCCTGAAGTTGGAGTTTACGATTTAGGTGATGGTTGGGAAATTAATCCGACAACATTTGTAAAGGGATTTATACAGCCTGAGGAAAACGGAACTTATACAGCAAAAATCAGTTTTGTTATTGATCTTATTAAACCGGATGGAACTAAAATTCAAAACATCGCAAACGGTATTGAAGAGAAAAACCAAAACGAAAAATTTTCAGATCTTAGAATAGAAGCCCAATTTGAGTTAGATACTACTTATTCAATCGGGAATTATAAGCTTATTCTTAATCTAAAAGATGAGCATAGTAAAAAGACTTTCAGTATCGAAAAAGATTTTGCGCTTGATACGGAAGAATAATTAAACTAATATTTACATAATCATATAGAATCCAATCATGAATAGAATGACTTCACAGGAAATCAGACAGCAGTTTTTAGATTTTTTCAAAGATAAAGGACATAAAATTGTTCCAAGTGCCCCGGTCGTCCCCTATGACGACCCAACACTCCTTTTTACGAATGCAGGGATGAATCAATTCAAGGATGTTTTCCTTGGAACCGGAACACGTGAATATAAACGGGCTGCTGATACGCAAAAATGTATTCGTGTAAGCGGTAAACATAATGATCTTGAAGAAGTTGGTTATGATACATATCATCATACACTGTTTGAAATGCTTGGCAACTGGTCATTCGGTGATTATTACAAAGCAGAAGCAATTGAATGGGCGTGGGAATTATTAACTGAAGTCTGGAAACTTCCTAAAGAAAGATTATGGGCAACAGTATATCGTACCGATGAAGAAGCACTTGAATTGTGGAAAACCAAAACCGATATCAATCCGAATCATATTATTAAGTTTGATGAAAAAGATAACTTCTGGGAAATGGGTGAAACAGGTCCTTGCGGTCCTTGCTCGGAAATACACATTAATCTTACTGATGATTTAGAAAATCCAAAATATGTAAATGCCGGAACTCCTGAATGTATTGAAATTTGGAATCTCGTTTTCATCCAATACAACCGGGATGAAAATGGAAAACTTCACGAACTCCCAGCAAAGCATGTCGATACAGGAATGGGCTTTGAACGTGTCTGTGCGGTACTTCAAGGTAAAAATTCAAATTATGATACCGATGTTTTTATGCCTTTGATTAATAAAATGGTGGAGATATCCGGTGTTAAATATGAAAAAGAAGAAGATAAAATTCCGATGCGTGTAATTGCAGATCACATTCGCACCTTGACTTTTGCTATTGCCGATGGGGCAGTCCCAAGCAATGACGGACGTGGTTATGTATTAAGAAGAATTTTAAGAAGAGCCTCCCGTTATGGGAGAAAACTAAACTTGCGTGAACCGTTTCTTTTTTCATTAGTTGATATACTTGTTGAAACGATGGGGTCTGTGTTCCCGGAGATTATCGAAAAGCAAAATTATGTTAAAAAAATAATTAAAGCTGAAGAAGAGAGTTTCAATAAAACTCTTGATAGAGGTATTGAATTATTTGACAAAATTGTATCTGATTTAAAATCAAAAAAGCTAAATCAAATCAGTGGAGTAGATGCATTTAAACTTTATGACACATTCGGTTTTCCTGTAGATTTAACAAACGTAATGGCACGTGAAATAGATTTTACTGTTGATGAAATTCGCTTTAATGAACTTATGGAACATCAAAAAGAACAATCGCGTCATGCAACAAAAGACAAATTTGCTTCGGTTCAATTTGCAATAAATAATCTTGATGATTTTGTTTTAAGTGATAATCATTCCTCAATTTTTATGGGGTATGATTCATTCGAATCAAAATCCAAAATTGTCGGACTCAAAAAAGAAAAGGAAACGGGACTACTCGTTTTAGACCAAACTCCATTTTATGTAGAAGCCGGCGGACAAATTGATGATCATGGCAAACTTATTATAGGTGAACAATCACTTTCGGTTCTTGATGTTACAAAAGTTAATAACAGAACAGTTCACATTGTTGACAATCATAAAGATGTTTTACTTGATATTGGAATGGATGTTCTCGCTTCTGTTGATGAAGAGAGACGGCGCGATATTATGCGTAATCATTCGGCAACACACTTTATGCATTCGGCATTACGAAAAGTATTGGGAACTCATGTTCAACAGGCAGGCTCTTATGTCGGGCCTGATCATCTAAGATTTGATTTTACGCATTTCGCAAAATTATCACACGAGGAAATTATAGAAATTGAAGCACTCGTTAATTTCCAGTTACGAAAAAATATCAACTTAGAACATCATCGTTCAGTCCCTTTTGAACAGGCGAAGAAAATGGGAGCTTTAATGTTCTTTGGTGATAAGTATGGTGATTATGTTAACGTTGTTCAGTTTGGTGAGTTCAGTATGGAATTTTGCGGCGGAACTCATGTTAAAAATTCCTCAGAAATTGGTTTATTCAAAATTATTAGTGAGTCTTCAATCTCAAGCGGAGTAAGAAGAATTGAGGCTGTAACGGGGGTAGGCGTTGAAAAGTTTATTCAAGAACAACTTAATAAAATTCATCAATCAGAAGAAAAAATTTTAGAGTTAACCGAAACAAGGAAAAAACTTGAGAAGGAAATCTCAGAGTTTAAGCTGAAGGAGAATCTTTCACAGCTTCCTAACATTCTCGATAATCCGGCTCAACTCAATAATGTTTTGTTATATAGTGGAACAGTAAATGTCTCCGATATGGATGAATTAAAATCATTTGGAGATGAACTTAGAAACAAAATGAAAACCGGAGTAGGACTTCTCGCTTCTGAAATTGATGGCAAAGTTGGATTAGTTTGTGTTGTATCAGATTCTTTAATAAAAGAAAAAAATATTAGTGCAGGAAAAATAGTAGGCGATGTTGCGAAAATTCTTGGCGGCGGTGGCGGTGGTAAACCGCATCTTGCAACTGCGGGAGCGAAAGATGTTTCCAAAATCGAAGAAGCATTAAAACAATTTGAGCAGATTGTCGGAAAATATTTAAATTAAAATAAGGGAGGGAGTAGACTCCCTCATAAAGTTATGAAGAATTTTATCGAAGCAAAATGGTGGGAGCCGGCAGCTAACGATAAATTGCTTTGTACTCTCTGTCCACGTTATTGCACAATCGGCGATGGACAGCATGGCTTCTGCTACATTCGTCAAAATATAGATGGGAAGCTCTATTCACTTGGTTATGGAAGACCTACCGGATTTGCTATTGACCCAATTGAAAAGAAACCGTTAAATCATTTTTATCCAGGTTCAAAAATATTATCATTCGGAACTGCCGGTTGCAATCTCGGTTGCAAGTTTTGCCAAAACTGGTCAATCAGTAAAGCTAAATTAGATGACATCAATTCTTTAACTTACTCTCCTGAAAATGTAATTACATTAGCGAAAAAAAATAGGGTTTCATCGATTGCATATACTTATAACGACCCGACAATATTTGGTGAATATGTAATTGATATTTCAAAAATTGGTCGCGAAGAAGGAATAAAATCAGTGATGGTAACAGCAGGATACATTGATAAAAAAGCTCGCAAAGATGTTTACCGTTATATTGATGCTGCAAATGTTGATCTTAAAGCATTTTCCGAACAATTCTATCACAAACTGACATTTTCACATCTTGATGATGTTCTTGATACACTCATCTGGTTGAAACATGAAACTGATATATGGTTTGAGATCACTACCCTATTAATTCCGGGAGAAAATGATTCTATAGTTGAAATAGAGCAAATGGTGAGTTGGATTTTACAGAATCTTGGAGATGAAGTTCCGATACACTTTACAGCATTTCATCCCGATTTTAAAATGATTGATAAAGAAAGAACACCATCATCAACTCTTCAAACAGCAAGGAATATTGCTCTGCGCGAAGGAATAAAATATTGTTATACGGGAAATGTTATAGATGAAAAAGGACAAACAACTTATTGCCCAAATTGTAAAAATGTGTTGATAAAACGTGATTGGCATAGTGTTTTAGATAACAAACTCGCGGGGAATAATTGTCCGCATTGTGAGACTAAGATTGCGGGAGTTTTTCATTAAAACAAAAAAGCCGCCCTTAAAAAAGGCGGCTTCTCTGTATAAATCTTTTAAGTAAGCAGACTATTTCATTAAAGTCATTTTTCTAACTTGAACAAAATTACCTGATTCAATTTTATATAGGTAAACACCACTGTTCAAATTTGATGCATCAAAAGGAACGGTATGATTACCGGCTTCCATAACGCCATTAAACAATGATTTCACTTCTTGTCCTAGTAAATTATAAACTGTCAACTTTACATTACCTGCTTTTGCAAGTGAAAAGTTAATAGTTGTGCTAGGATTAAAAGGATTAGGATAATTCTGATTTAATGAATAAGTAAATACCTTATTCAATTCAACTTCAACAACTTTTGAATAGCTGAATGAGCCATCAAAATCAACTTGTTTTAGTCTGTAAGAATATTTTGAACCATTAAGATTTTGATCGGTATAGCTGTAATTACTATTTGAAGTTGTAGTTCCGTTACCTTTTATGAAAGCAACATTTTCCCAATTACCTGCTACTGATTTTCTTTCAACGTTGAAACCGTTGTTGTTGGTTTCAGTAGCGGTTGACCAACTTAAGCGTACACTATTTTCAAAACTTGTTGCAGAGAATGATGTAAATTCAACAGGGATGGTAAGTACTTCCCACGAGGTAGCTATTCTAATCCCATCAATAAATCCGGATGGAGTATTGCTTCCTTGGCGTATTGCAACAGAACCTAAACTCGTTAAACCGTCAGCAACTCCATCTCCAACTGGACCGACTGTCACTAAGGGTGAACCTGGTTCAGTTGCGGGGATTCCACTTTCATATACGTACAAAGTTACCACATCATCGGTTGTCCCAACCGTATTGAGTGAATACTTAACAATGAAGAGATAAGTTTGACCAAAATTAAGAACGGTTGCATCATCAACAATTGGATTGCCGGTTTTACTTAGACTGACACTATAACCGGCTCCGTTGATTTTAGCATACACTCGTCCTCGGAAAGTTGTTGCAACAGTTCTGGGACCAACATGGAAGAAGTAATCTGCAGTAGCCCTAGCAGAGTCTAACTTTACCATAAAGCTGGTATAAATATTATTTGTAGTTGTTACTGAATCAAATTTAGCATGGATGTCACCATCATTTATCCCTGATCCTCCGTATGTAAAGGATAATGCGCCACCGATATTTGTTCCGATGTAGCCGTTATAGGAAAGTCCTGCTGAAGAATATGCTGGTCCAACAGCACCACTATGTCTCACCCAATTTGTGGATACTGCAAGAATATCCGGGTTGTTAGCTGTTCCATAATCAAAATTTTCTGTAAACAGAGCTTGAGCTAATAATGTTTGAACACCAAAAACCATAATCAGTGCAAACATTGTAAATAATTTTTTCATTACTTTTCCTCGTATTGGTTATTAAAATATTAGTAAATATAAACATGTTGTCCCAAAATTCATATTAATTTTACGTTAATTTTTGGAACATTAGAAAACCAATTCGGTTATTCTTGCTAATCAATTACCGCAATCACTCAAACAAACCCCAAATTTGAGCAACTGTAAAACAGACTGCAATTCCCATAATTATCGGTAAGAATGTTGAAACGAGTGTCCATTTTATACTACCGGTTTCTTTATAAATCGTATAAATGGTTGTTGAGCATGGATTGTGGAGCAGACTAAATAACATCAAACTTACTCCGGTTAACATCGTCCAACCACCGGCTGTTAATATATTTGATGTCGCTTCGATTGAATCAAGTTCAAACATTACTCCGCTTCCTCCTCCAACTTCAGAAATGCCCGTGACTAATACTGTCAGCATCAAAACTGTAGGTATTACAATTTCATTTGCAGGTATCGCAATTATATAGGCGAGAAGAATAACACCGTTAAGCCCAATTAAAAATCCTAATGGATTTGCCCAATTTATAAAAAACTCTGCTACTGTTGTATCAGCGATATAAACATTAGCTACTAGCCATATTACAATTCCGGCAGGAAATGCAAAAAGGACTGCTCGCCAAAGTACAAATATTGTTCTATCAATAAGTGAAGTATAGAGTGTCCGCAATATTCTTGGTGGTCTGTAAGGGGGTAATTCAAGACTGAATGTAGAGGCTTCCCCTTTTAATACTGTTCTGGATAAAAACCAGGAGACAACCAAACTGAAGAATATTCCTAGTAAAGCAATGCTAACAACCGCTCCGGCTGAAACAATTCCTGCTAGATGTGCTGGGGCAGTTGAACCAATAAAAATAGTAGCAATCAAAATTTGTGTGGGCCATCGCCCGTTACACAAAGAAAAATTATTTGTGATAATTGCGATTAATCTTTCCCTCGGACTGTCGATAATTCTTGCCGCTACAACTCCGGCGGCATTACATCCAAAACCCATACTCATTGTTAATGCTTGTTTACCATGTGCACCTACTCTTCTATAGAGATTGTCCATATTGAAAGCAACCCTTGGAAGATAACCGAAATCTTCAAGTAATGAAAAGAGAGGGAAAAAGATTGCCATTGGCGGAAGCATTACAGCTATAACCCATGCGACTGCAAGATAAGCTCCATCTACCAATATTCCGCTTAACCACCACGGAATAGATATAGAATCAGCAAAAGATTTCAAAGCCGGATGAAAGGAATCAACCAGTATCGATGCAAGGAATTTTGATGGGATATTAGAGCCTTCAATTGTTACCCAAAAGACAACCGCAAGGAGTAAAAACATTATCGGAAAACCTAGCCAACGGCTGGTAACGATTCTGTCGATTGCTCTATCCATATCAAACTTAGGTTTCCTATTATCGTAAGAAACTGCTACTGATGCTATTTTTGAAGCGTCTGAATAGATTGATTCCGCAAGAGAATCATGAAAATCTTCACCTATTTCCCAACGCAATTCATCGGCAAGAGCTAATATTTCATTCGTATTCTTTTCTTCGCTCATTTTGATTCCATCACTAAATTTTGTCCATTAATTTCAGGGTTAAATAATTCCTCAAGCTCACCACTTCTGACGGCATCAATTATACGTTGGTCACCATCAAGTAAACGCAAAGCCACCCATCTGGCGTTTGGCAGATGTGGAAATTGATTAATTATTTTTGTAGTTAGTTTTTCTACTGCTGTTTTTAATTCACGAGTTTCATTGCTAATTCGATGTGGCTTGCATTTAAACCCTCCGGAAGATACTTCATAGATATAACTGAGTAATTCCGACATTCCTTTATTTTGACGGGCTGCAGCAAGAACTACCGGGATACCGAGTTCACGTGAAAGACTTCTTTCATCAATAATAATTTTTTTTCTTTCGGCTTCATCAATTAGATTTACGCATAGAATAGCTTTGTCTGTTATTTCAAGAACTTGTAACACTAAGTTTAAATTTCGTTCAAGTCTGGTTGCATCAACAACAACAACTGTCACATCAGGTCTACCAAATAAAATAAAATCGCGTGCAATCTCTTCATCTTGACTTGTAGAAAGAAGTGAATATGTTCCTGGCAAATCGACTATTTTAAATTTTTTATCATTAAAAGAAAACGCTCCTTCAGCTCTTGAAACAGTTTTCCCGGGCCAATTTCCGGTATGTTGTCTTAGTCCAGTAAGATTATTGAAGACTGTACTTTTCCCTGTATTCGGGTTACCTGCAAGCGCAACCACAAAATCGAAATCGGTCATATTGATACCGAGTTTTTTCAAATCTGCTTTTTTGTAAACAGGACATGTTTCACAAGATGTATCGCTCATATATTTGTCAATTCAGTTTTAGTTGATTTAATAAAAATTTGACGCGCCTGCTTTTTTCTTAATCCTATAGTAGCACCACAAATTTTGTAAGCAACGGGATCTCCCCAAGCACCTACGAATTCATTAGAAATTTTTGAACCGGGAACAACACCAAGATCCATCAGTCTTCTTCTCTGAACTCCTCTGCATGCTTTTGAAAGCCCTATAACCTCAGATTCTTCACCCGGCTTAAGTTCGATAAGTCTTTTATATATTTCAGGGACTTTTTCAAATTTTGATATTGGAGCAATTGAGATATTTGCAGCGAATAATGGGGCTATTATTACTTCTTCACCATTGGCTTCAAATCTAATTCTCTCTTTCGAAGATTCAATCATTTTTACATGCATTCCCGCAAACAAACCTTCCGCGACCAACTGAGCATAAATAGTATTCGGTTCATCTTCGATATGAACAATACGCGCGACTTCACCACTATTTAATGAAGATAACGGTCTCCAATCTTTTTTAGGGAGCTGTCCTGTAATTGTTGGAATTGGATCTCCATGAGGATCATAGACCGGGTTGCCGAGCTGTGCTGAAAGTGCTTCAGCATCTTCGGTAGTTAAATTGTGTTCCTGCAATTCCGCCTGCAGATGCCACTCATTTTCAGGAATGCTGGTTTCATCTGCCAAATATCTTTCCCATAAACGGTGTACTCTAATAACTCTAAGAGCATAAGAACGCCCTTCAGATGTTAATCTTAGTTGATGACCATTCGCAATTAGTCCAAGAGATTCAAGCTTTTCAACCACTTTTGCTGATTGGTCAAAAGAAACATTCAAACTTCCGGCAATACTTTGAAAAGTGGAGCTAATATTTTTATCTTCACAATCATAAATATGCTTAAGTGCGTCTTCGATATAAATACGCTCACTTGAGGAGGCTATCCTTTTTCTTTTTTGAAAGATTCTGATTTTAGGATAAACAATAACAATCAGAAGGATAATGACAATAACAATTAAGATTAATTCCATTTTAGCACCATCAATTTTTAACAATTTCCACATAAACGTTATCAGCCAAAGTTTGACTGATATTAAATTCTTTTCCGACTATTTGCACTGACATTGAATTGTCAAAAGAACGAATTTCCTTCACCTCAATTTTTTGCTTTAATTCAATACCAATCTGTGCAAGATATGCCAGAAAATTCTGACTAAAATCATTTACACGAATAACAATACCACTCTCATTTTCTTTCAATTTGGACAAAGGAACAGAAAATCGTTGTATTGGAATTGAACCATCAATTGCAGGAATCGGATCACCATGGGGATCAAATTCGGGAAAATTTAACAACACTTCCATCCGGTTAATCAATTCATCAGACCCGGAGTGTTCAAGGTTCTCAGCTTCACCATGGACTTTATCCCACGGAAGTCCGACTATTTGATGAAGAAATAATTCCCAAATCCTGTGTCTACGAACCATATTCTTTGCATAACTTTCCCCGGTTTGGGTAAGTTTTATATTTTTGTAAGGTTTATAAATAATGAGAGCCTCTTTTGCTAATTTTTTAAGCATATCCGTAACAGCAGCATTTGAAACAACCAATTTCTCGGCAATTACAGTCGCTCTGATTTCCCTATTAGAGTCAATGTTTTTGTAAATAACGCTTAAATAGTCTTCTTTTGATATATTTTTCATATGTTAAGGTTGTTTTTATTTCAAATTTAAGCAAGCTTAAAATAAAAGTCAAGTCCACTTTATATGTTGCTGTAAATAAACCTGATATATTTTGTCAGCAATCAAATTTTTCATTCCTAACACAAAATGTTTATTTTTGTACAATAAATATCAAAAAAACAGAAATATGCCAATATGATTAAGGATAAACCGTTAGCTGTTATTGCCGTAAGCGGAGGGATGGATAGTTGTGTAACGGCTGCACTCGCCATCGAAAATTATGAATTGGCGTTTGCTCATTTCAATTACGGACAGCGCACAGAAAAGAGAGAATTAAAAGCATTTCATGAAATTGCAGATTTTTATAATGTTAAAAAGAGGTTAGTATTTGATTTCTCTCATTTTACAAAAATTGGAGGCTCTTCTTTAACAGATTCAACAATTAATGTCGCTAAAGCCGATTTAGAGAATAAAGAAGTCCCGACCTCTTATGTTCCTTTTAGAAATGCGAATATACTTTCGGCTTGTGTAAGTTGGGCGGAAGTACTTGATGCTAAAGCGATTTTTATTGGTGCCGTATATGAGGATGCATCCGGTTATCCTGATTGTAGACCACAATTTTACGAAGCATTTGAGAAAATGGTTGACCTGGGGACAAAGCCGGAAACATCAATTAAAATAGTTACACCTATCATCAATTATTCTAAAGCAGAAATTGTAAAAAAGGGAATTGAGTTGAATGCACCTCTTCATTTAACATGGTCATGTTATCAAAGTGAAGATGAAGCATGCGGTGTATGCGACAGTTGTGCATTTCGTCTGAGGGGATTTGAACATGCGGGGATTGAAGATCCGATTTCGTATAAGATAAGACCCACGTATGATTGAGAATGTAATTTGAAAAGAGATTATTATGCAAACTGAATTTATTACAATTAAAGAAGCAAGTGAATGGATTAGTCTTGAACTAAAAAGGAAAGTTACACCTTCAAATATTTCCTATCTTGTAAATTATGGAAGAATTAAAAAATTTGGTGAAAACGGAAACAACGTTATTAATAAAGAAGAACTTCTCAAATATTATAAGTCCTACTATGGAGAGAGAGAGAGTGGTTGGAAGGATAAGCTTGGGGAGGGGATAGATTGGCATCTTTCTTTTCAGCAATACAAAGAAGCCGAGACAACAAAACATGTACATAGATTGCATCCGTATAAAGGTAAATTTATTCCACAACTTGTTGAATACTTTTTAGATGATCATAAAGATGAATTTAAAAAAGAAGTTTATTTTAAAAAGGGCGATATTGTTTTAGACCCTTTTTGCGGAAGCGGAACTACTCTTGTTCAAGCAAATGAATTGGGTATCCATGCTGTTGGTATAGATATTTCATCATTCAATGCTTTGATCAGTAACGTTAAGATAGCCACCTATGAATTGGCAGATGTTCAAAATGAAATCCATAAAATAAATTTAGCTTTGTCCAATTTTATTTTACATTCTAATTGGTTAAAATTTGAAAAGGTTTTGCTTGATGAGCTTTCAATATTTAACCAGAAGTATTTCCCCTCGCCTGAGTATAAAAGAAAAATTAGATTAGGTGAAATAAATGAAAATCAATACGGAGTTGAACGGGAGAAAGAATTTTTAGAGATTTATAATAGGCTGATTGCAGAATTTAAAATAGATTTATTAAATGAAAATAGTAACAGGTTTTTAAATAAATGGTATTTAAATCATGTTCGAAAAGAGATTGACTTTGTCTTCGGCATGATTAAGAAAATTAAAAATCCTTCCACAAAAAAAATTGTTACAATTATCTTAAGCCGGACTATCCGTTCATGCCGGGCAACAACTCATTCAGATTTAGCTACTCTTCTTGAACCAGTTCGAACAACCTATTATTGTTCTAAACATGGTAAGATTTGCAAACCACTTTTTTCTATTTTTAGCTGGTGGACAAGGTATTCAAAGGATACTTTAAAGAGAATTTCTGAATTTAATTCAATACGAAGTAATTCATTTCAGTATTGTTTTAAGGGGGATAGCCGAGTGCTCGATTTGCAATCCTCACTTAAAAAGGTGAATTCAGAATTTTTCTCAAAATTCGAAAGCCAAAAAATTAAGGGTATTTTTTCAAGTCCGCCATATGTCGGATTAATTAATTACCATGAACAGCATGAATATGCTTATGATTTATTTGGATTCGAAAGAAATGATCAGCTTGAAATCGGTCCGCTTTTTAAGGGTCAAGGTAAAACTGCAAAAGAGGCGTATGTTGATGGAATTTCTGAAGTATTGAACAATTGTAAAAAATATCTTGATGACCATTATCATGTTTTTCTTGTCGCAAACGATAAATACAATTTATATCCAATTATTGCTGAAAGAGCCGGTATGGAAATCGTTAAGCAATTTAAGAGACCCGTACTAAATAGAACAGAAAAAGATAAAGGGGCATATTCTGAATCCATTTTTCATATGAGGAATAAGTAATTGGATAAAATAACAAAAGAGTTAATAGCTTTAGAAGTGATTAAAACTTTGAAATCACGATTTGACAATTTCCCTTCAGATGCCTCAGATAATAGGAACGCACCATTTCACGAAGCATTTTTAAAAGCATTTCGATTGGAGATCGAAAAATATGTGACAGATGTACCAATTTTTATAAGCCTTGCAAGTTGGATGCATGGTCTAAATACAACATTGGGGCAATCCTTCTTTGAAAACATAGCACACATTTTAAGCAATGGGGAAAAGAGAGAATTTAAGGAACTTAATGTCAGTAGAGAACAACAAAATGTAATAAATGAGATAATTACAAAACTGAAGAATAAAAATGCTACGCCTTCAGTGTTTGAGGAAAATCGAAAAATATTTAATTGTGAAGGGATGTCAGAACAAAAAATCCAAAACTTCACTGCAGATGTCTATTATGAAGATGATGAAAAAATAGTAGCTATTGAATTAAAAACCGTTAAACCGAATAGCGGTATCTTTAATAGTGAAAAAGAAAAAATGCTATACGCTAAAGCCTCACTGAAGAATCTTCATCCGCATAAAGAGGTTCAATATTTTATAGGGTTCCCCTTCGACCCACTAAGCAAAGAACCGACAAGTTCCAATAAATTAAGGTTCTTTGAATACGGTATTGATTTTAAAAAGTTCTTTGATTTCGAAGAGGTTCTTTTAGCTGATGAACTATGGGATTTCCTTTCACAAGAAAAAGGAACAATGGAACTGTTATTGGCAATCATTAATCAAATTGCAGAACCTGATTTTTTGCAGAAGTTCAATTTTATCAATGACCCCAAAAATTTAAATATGGATATTGAGAAATATAAATCTATCATATCCTCATGGTTTCTCAACAGAGAGTTAGATATTATTAACAAGTTCTATGCAGAGAACAAATCATTGAAAAATAACAAGTTGAAAAGAATTCTTTCGCAGAATTTATTTGATACCCAAAATAATTATAAATTAAATAGAATAAATATGTTGCTTGGAAATGACTTTAAAGAGTGAGGTATTTCAATGAGAAAACCAAAAATAATTTATCAAATTGATGTCAACGATGTTCAATCGGTTGCTACTGAAATCCTTGATCGCAAATTATCAGAAGAAGAGATTAATAAAGTTGAAAGACGCCTTGGCGATTATATAAATTGGTACGATGCAATTGAGTACACTTTTTCGGATCTTAAAA
>JAGUXE010000005.1 GCA_020061995.1 Ignavibacteriales bacterium
ATACTGAAATGAGGCGGCAATATCATTCTTTTGTTCATCACTCAGTTCCCCTTCATTTTTGAGAGTTGACTGAATGTGGCGAAGTACGGAGGTCTTTAAACCACTGAATGAAAAGTGATAAGGCTTTTTTAATTCCGCAACTGGAAAATTTATAGAATTTTTATTCCCTTTAAATGCTGCAGACTGTATTTTGGGACCTCCGGGATAACCTAAACCAATCATCTTAGCGACTTTATCAAATGCTTCACCTGCAGCATCATCAATAGTTGATCCAAGAATTTTTATTTTAATAGGATTCTCAGCAATAAGCAGAAGTGTATGTCCGCCTGATACAACAACTGTTAGTAAAGGATATTCAGGTTGATCTTCCATTAAAAATCCGGAAAAAATATGTCCTTCTATATGATTGACCGGAATAAAAGTTTTCTTCAGTGAATATGCGAGTCCCTTGGCGTATGTGTAACCAACTAATAATGCTCCGATTAATCCCGGGCCTGCAGTCGCTGCGACTAAATCGATTTCATTAAGATCGAGTTCAGCTTTTTTTAGTGCATCTTTAACAAGTGGATTGACTCGTTGCAAATGTGCGCGGCTTGAAAGTTCCGGAACTACTCCACCATACTCAATATGAAAATCCTGAGACGAAATTAAGTTAGCCTTTAATTTGCCATTTGAAAGTATCGCTACCGATGTTTCGTCGCAAGAACTTTCTATTCCAAGAACATTCATCTATCTGAGGCCAAAAAGGTTTTTAACTATATGACCGGCTACTTGAGGATTTTCTTTAAGTCTTCTAATTGAATATGCATACCAATCTTTTCCAAATGGTACATAAACTCTTACTTTATAACCATCTTTATTTATTTTGTTCCTTAAATCTTCACGTACACCAAGTAACATCTGAAACTCAAATTTATCATTAGAAACATTTAACTCTTTAATTAATTTGTATGCTTCGTTAACAAGATATTCATCATGTGTAGCAATACCTACATAAAGGTCATTTTGGAGCATGAATCTAAGTGAATCTAGATAATTTTTCCTTATTTCATCCCTCCCTTTAAAGGCAATTTCTTCCGGCTCGATGTAGATACCTTTGCATAAACGGAAATTAGTTTTTAAGGGTAAAAGTGATTTAACATCCGGTAAAGTCCGTTTCAAATAAGATTGGACAACAACACCCACATTAGAATATTTTTCTCTAAGATGTTTGTACAAATTGAAGGTCAAATCAGTTGTCCCTGAATCTTCCATATCTATACGAACAAAATTATTAATAAGAGTCGCCTTGTCTAACAATTCTGAAATCTGTTGATAACAAAAATCAGAATCTAGCATTAGCCCCATCTGAGTCGGTTTAATTGAAAGATTAGATTTTAGATTAAATTTTTTAATTGCATCAAGAACTTTTGAGCATTCATTTTTTGCATAAATGGCTTCATCTCTTGTTGAGATATCTTCACCTAAAACATCAATAGTTGTATATATCCCTTGCTTGTTCAATTCAAGGGTTAACGAAACAGCATCTTGTAATGTATCACCTGCGATATATTTTCCCGAAAAAACACGCACTACAGATTTGGGTAGCAATTGAACGAAAGTCACAATAAGATTATTAATGTACGACACAGAAACTCCAATAATTGTTATTCAAAATTACCGCAACTATCAATAACTTACAACAATATTGATTAGAGATTTACTTTAGGAAAGTCTTACCTTCTTCATAGCTTCCAAACTTACTAATTGAGAGTGATATCTCGTTTAAATGTTTGATGGCATTTTTGATAATTGAATTGGAAAGGTCGCCTTTTAGATCACAATAAAATCTATACTGAAAAGGTTTATCCGGGATAGGTCTTGATTCAATTCTTAACAAGTCAATTTCTCTTAGTGCAAATACACTCAAAGCTTTGAAAAGTGCGCCTGGCATACTCTTTAATTCAAAGCAAATTGATGATTTTGGAGAAAGAATTTTAGAATTATTTCTCTTATTAGAAATTACTAAGAATCGTGTAAAATTTTCTTGATTATTTTGAATATTCTTTTTTAAGATTTTCAAATTGTAAACTTTTGAAGCTTGTTCACTTGCTATAATTGCCCAATTAGCATTAGGATTATCAAGCAAGAATTTTGCCGAACCTGCGGTATCATAAGAAGGAACAATTTCAATTTTTATATTTTCGCTTAAATAATTCGAGCATTGTCCTAAAGCTTGTGGATGAGAAATAACTTTCTCGATTTTGCTTTCTGGAAGATTTTTTATAGATAATAAATGATGATTTATTTTTAATCTTAATTCTGCATGAATAAAATATTTATATTTTAAGAGGAGGTCGAACGACTCAAAAATACTGCCATATAAAGAATTCTCTACCGGAACGATTCCGTAATCAGTTATTCCGCTTTTTATTTTTGAGAAGACATCATTGAAAGTTGCAGCAGGAAATAATGAAATCCTTTCACCAAAAAATCTTTTCGCAGCAATTTCGCTAAACGCTCCCCGTTCTCCCTGATATGCAACTTTATACATGTTTTTTCTTCAGATTTTGTGCTATTGAAATAAAGAAATTGGCGTTTTGCCGTAACGATTCTTGATCAGTATCATTAATAAAAACAAAATCAGCTTTTTTGCGTTTTGTTTCCTCAGGAAATTGATTTTCCATTCGCTTTAAGACGTTTTCTCTAGAGACACCGTCTCGCATTTTAATCCGCTCAATTCGTTTTTCCACATCGGAAGTAATTACAATAATGTAATCAAAATATTCTTCCATTTTTGCTTCGAAGATTAGTGCAGCTTCGACAAAAACAATATCATCGATTTTTAATTTTTCATCAGTAATTCGAATTGTCTCTTCTATTACACGAGGATGAATAATAGCATTAATTTTTTGCACAGAATGTGAATTTGAAAAAACTCTTTCTGCAAGAAATAATTTATTAACCTGATTCCCGATGTATGCTTCAACACCAAATGTTCTTATGATTTTTGATTTAATTGCATTATCACTATTTAATAATTCTTTCGCTAAATCGTCTGCCTTAAGAACAAAAAATCCACGTTCTATTAAAAACTCACAGAATGTTGATTTACCTGAGCCAATTCCACCGGTAATTGCAACTTTTAATTTCTGTTTTTTTAGTTTATTCATTTATCAATAATTATGGTTTAAAATAAAAACCCCTGCCGGATATTGACAGGGGTTAAAATAATTAATATAAAAAACTACTTTGCATAACTTACTTTTCGTACTTCACGAATAACTGTTACTTTTATCTGACCGGGATATTCCATTTCAGCTTCAATTTTCTGAGCAATATCATAAGCTAATTTATCAGCAAAAATATCGTCTACTTTTTCGTGTTCTACTACCACTCTTACTTCTCTACCGGCTTGAATTGCATAAGTTTTAGCTACACCTTCGAATGATTTAGCTAATGCTTCTAAAGTTTCCAATCGTTTCACATAACCTTCGATTGGTTCACGACGAGCACCGGGTCTTGCCCCGCTAATTGCATCAGCAGCTTGAACTAATGCAGCAATAGGATGTTCCATTTCCATATCTTCATGGTGTGATCCAATGGCATTTGCTACAATTGGATTCTCTTTGTTTTTCTTCGCTAATTCATAACCAATCAATGCGTGAGGACCTTCAACTTCCTTGTCAACAACTTTACCAACGTCATGAAGTAAACCTGATCTTTTTGCAAGTACAGGATCAATCCCAAGTTCAGAAGCCATTATGCCACATAGGTAAGCAACCTCAACACTATGCTGTAGGAGATTTTGACCGTAACTCGAGCGATATCGCATTTTGCCTACATACTTAATCATCTCAGGACGCATACCGTGAATACCTAATTGGAGAACTGTGTTCTCTCCCTCTTTGAACATTTCTTCTTCAAGTTCAATTCTTGTTTTTTCAACAATTTCTTCAATTCTTGCAGGATGTATTCTTCCATCAGCAATAAGTTTCTCAAGAGAAATTCTTGCAACTTCCCTCCTGAATTGGTCAAATGATGAAAGAATTACTGCCTCCGGAGTATCATCAACAATAACATCGACTCCTGTTGCTGCTTCAAATGCACGGATATTTCTTCCTTCTTTACCAATTATTCTACCTTTAAGTTCATCATTCTGTATTTGAACTACTGAAACAGTTGTTTCTACTGAATGATCTGCTGCTGTCCGCTGAATTGCTTGAACAATTATTTTTTGAGCTTCTCTCTTTGCTTCAAATTTTGCCTTCTCATAAACCTCTTTTACAATCTTAGTTACTTCTGTTTGAGCGGTTTGAACCATATTATCCATCAACATCTTCTTAGCTTCTTCAGTAGTCAAACCGGAAATTTTTTCAAGTTTTAGATTTTGTTCTTTTTCTAATTTTTCAACTTCAACATTTCTTTGATCGATTGATTTTTTTTGATCAGTAAGTTCTTTTTCAAGCTGACGAATCTCTTTTTCTTTCTTTAGAGATTGTTCTAA
>JAGUXE010000205.1 GCA_020061995.1 Ignavibacteriales bacterium
AGATTGTTCTAATTTTTTATCAACAGTTTCTTCCCGGTTGAGTAGTTGTTTTTCAGTATTTTGAAGTTTTTGTCTTTTCTGATTTATATCTGTATCAAAGTCAATTTTCTTTTTATACCATTCATCTTTAACTTCAAGAAGTTTTTCACGTTTAATATTATTAGCTTCTTTTTGTGCATCGTTAATTATTTGTTTCGATCTCTCTTCAGATGCAAGAATACTTTTTTTACCAACTTTAGAATTAAAAATCCAACCTAAATAAAAGAAAATGGCTACCAACAAAACAACAGTAACAATTATTAGCCAAAGATCCATAGTACCTCCATTAATCCAGATTAAAACCGCAACTACCGGGACTGACTAAACAGGGAAAGAACCCTATCATAATCAGTGTGGGAAACAGCCCGAACGTTTCTTGCTTCCTCCGTTGCCGAAGCATATTTGTTAAGCGAACTCAACAAATTAAGGCCTGCCTTACTCGCCGTAAGTCAATCTCCCTATGAGCTTAAAGTTAGTTCTTTTATGTTTTCATCACCGGTAGTGCGGAAAATTATTATGGCGGCGATAATTCCGATTGGTTTACCAGAAGCTTTATTTTTTTGACTTTATCTATTGCTTGAATCAAAAATTCTTTATTTTTATTTTTTTCGAGAAAGAAATCATAAGCTATATTTAATGCTGCAATTATCGCTATTGTTTGAGCCGGTTGATCCGGCAGCTCATCTTTTGTTTCATCCATAACTTTATTGACATAGAGCGCAAGTTCTCTTGCTAACTCTTCATTATCAACTAGCAAAGAATATTCTTTATCGAAAATTTTAACTCTTAGCTTCTTTTTTTCAGACATTATGCCATTCCAATTATACGAACCACTTACTTAAGAACTTTTTACATGGTAATCAATCTTGTTGATTAACTCATGAATTTTGTTTTTAATATTTTCTTTTTCCTTCACATCCAATTGGAGAGTGGAGGTTAAATTGTGTTTACCTGATTTATTATCAGAAATCTCATTTTCTAACGCTGTTAGCTTCAATCCCAAAAGTTCGTTTTCCTTCGAAAGTCCCATTATCTTTTGTTCTTGTTCTTTTTTGTGTTTTTGCAAGAGTTCAATTTTTTCAATTAAAGCAGATACTTGAACTTCAAGCGATATTAGTTCATTAAGAACAATCTCGTATTTAGTAAGTTCGCTCAATTTATTATCCTCTTAAAACAGCATTAAATTCTTTTTTTACTTTTTCAATTATACCGAAGAAATCTTTCTCAACTTCTTCATCAATCAAGGTTCTCTCGTTATCAAAATATTCTAAAGAAAAAGCCAAACTCCTTTTATCACTACCGATTTGTTCACCTTCATAAATGTCAAATAATTCAATATTCTTCAACAATTGTGATCTGTTTTTCTCTATAAAACTCTTTACCTCAGCAAATTGAATATTCTTGTCTACAACAAGTGCTAAGTCTCTAACAATTTTTGGATATTTCAATAATTCCGAATATTTCTTCTCTTTGATTGGAATTTGTTTTAAATGATCAACACTTAACTCGAAGCAATAAACATCTTGATCAACACCAAAAACTGAAAGAACATCTTTTTTTAGCTTTCCGCCGAGACCAATAATTGAATTATTGTAATTTTTGGATAAATAATATTCAAATATATTATTTCCTTCGTGATTATATGAATCATTTAAAACAGAGTCAAGTGATTTTTTGTATAAAAAACTATTTACTAAACCTTTCAAATCAAAAAAATCATAATATTTTTCTTCAATATACCATTCTTTATTGGATGATTTACCTGAAATTAGAAATAATACTTTTTCATTTTCAGTGAAATCACCAAAAGATGAAATTTGTGCATTCGTCTGATTAAAAACTTTCCCTATTTCGAACAACTTTAGATCTTTTTCACCGGCATTAATATTTTTATTTAGAATTAACAAAGCTCCGGGAATTAGTGAAGTCCTGAGGAATGCCATATCTGCACTCTGTGGGTTTAACATTTTAATTGGATTTCCTGTAATGCCCGAAATCTTTTCTGATTGTAAGGAATTCGAAATAATCTCAAAAAAACCTAATCCTGTTGCTATATCGCGAATATCATCAGTATAAAAGGTTTCGTCTTCTTGTTTCCTTATAGCTATGGAGACTCGAGGAACTGTCGGAATATTATCGTAACCATCAATGCGTGCAATTTCCTCTATTAAGTCAATTTCTCTTTCAACATCGGGTCTAAATGTTGGAACAGTCACTTCAACTGATAAATCTGAATAATTATTTAATTTGAATCCCAATGCAATTAAAATTTTATGAATGTTTTCTTTAATAATTTTATAACCGAGAATTTTATCGACTCGTTCGTATCTTAACAAGACTATTTGTTCAATGATTGGTGTAAGGTAAATGTCGATTTCCCCACCGACTATTTCACCGTCGGCTACCTCATTAATTAATTGAGCTGCTCTTTGCACAGCAAAAAGAGTTATGTTCGGATCAGTACCTCTTTCAAATCTATATGAAGCATCGGTACTCAAACCTAATAATTTCGAAGTTTTTCTAATACTTACCGGATTGAAATGAGCACTTTCAATAAGAATATTTTTCGTAGTTGAAGAGACTTCGGAATTTTCTCCTCCCATAACCCCGGCGATTGCAACACCTTTGTCACCATCACAAATCATTAGAGTTTCACTTTGTAGAATGCGATTCTTTGAATCGAGAGTCATAAAATTATTTTCTGAACCGGCTTGCTTAACCACAATTTTACCATGATTGAGTTTGTCTAAATCAAAAGCATGCAGTGGTTGACCTAATTCATACAAAATAAAATTAGTTACATCAACAATGTTATTTATTGAACGAAGTCCAACAGATTCAATACGTTTTTTTAACCATAAAGGTGATTCTTTCACAACAATATCGGTTATAGCTTTTGCAGAATAACGGGGACAATTGATAGAATCAATTACTTCAATCGAAACAAATGAGTTTATATTATTTGATACTGATGAGTTTTCAAATTCAATAGAAGGTAATTTTACTTCTAGATCAAATATTGCCGCTATATCACGTGCTACTCCAATTTGAGATAGTGCATCCGGACGGTTTGGAGTAATAGCAATTTCTAAAATAACATCATTCAAATCCAAAGCTGAAGAGATGGGTTCCCCCTCAGTTAAATCTTGCGACAGAACCATAATGCCTGAATGATCGTTACTCAAATTCAACTCTGCTTCTGAACAGATCATTCCGTTTGACTCAACCCCACGAATTTTTGTTTTTTTAATTTTAAATCCGGATTGTGGGATGATAGAGTCAGCCATTGCCAAAACAATTTTTTGACCTGCTTCAACATTAGGGGCGCCACAAACTACTTCAACAATTGACTTCCCGGTGGAGACTTTACATGAGGATAATTTATCTGCATTTGGATGTTTAGTTTTTTCGATAACATGACCAACAACAAAATTTTCGTAGATCTTCGTTTGATCAATAACTTCTTCCACCTCAAGACCTGACATTGTAAGTTTTGCAATAATGTCATCAACAGAAATTCCGTTAAGATCAATAAAATTTTTCAACCAATTTAGAGAAATTTTCACAACAACTCCGAATCAAAACTGTTTAAGAAATCTGAAATCATTTTCAAAATATAAACGGATATCATTAATTCCGTATTTTAATAATGCAATTCGCTCAATACCCATTCCAAAAGCATAACCTGTAATTTTTTCGCTATCATAATTAACTGATTTAAATACATTTGGATCAATCATGCCGCAACCAAGTATTTCCAACCAACCTGAATGTTTACAAACTCGGCAGCCTTTTCCTTTACAAAGAAAACAAGTAATATCCATTTCAGCACTTGGTTCAGTAAACGGGAAATAACTTGCTCTGAAACGGTACTTCAAATCTTCATTATAAAACTGTTTTGCAAACGCTACGAGTGTTCCTTTCAATTCTGCAAAAGAGACATTTTCATCGATGTATATTCCATCCACTTGATGAAATAAACAATAACTTCTTGCACTAACTGCTTCATTACGAAAAACCTTGCCCGGCATTATCGCCCGAATGGGTGGTTTTTGTTTTTCCATAATTCGTATCTGAACAGGTGTGGTATGAGTACGAAGTAAAAAGTCTTTGGACACAAAAAACGTATCTTGCATATCTCTAGCCGGATGATTCGCAGGAAAATTAAGTGCCTCGAAATTATAATAATCAGACTCTAATTCAGGTCCTTCTTTAACTGAGAAGCCAAGAGATTTAAAGATACTTTTAATTTCATTTAAAGTTTGCGTTAGAATATGCTTATTACCCATAAGATATTCTCTTCCAGGTAAAGATAAATCTAACTTGCTTTTAGTTGAATCACTATTTTTTTCAATAATCTCTTTTTGTAAATCAAATTTAGTTTGGACATAATTACGTAATGAATTCAACTCTTTTCCTAATAAAGGTTTATTTTCTTTAGGAACAGATTTCAATTCTTCAAATAAATTTGCAATTGAACCATTTCTACTTAAATACTTGATGCGTACATCTTCGAGTTCTTTTCCGGAAGCTACTCCGTTAATATCATGTTCAAAATCTAGTTTAGTTTTCTCTATTATCTCAATCATATAAATTCCGGTTTAAATAGAAAAACCCTCTTTTATCAAAAACTGAAAGAATAAAAGAGGGTATAATAATTTATTTAGTTGCAAATGAAACGAGCTCTGCAAAAACAGTAGGGTTATCAACTGCAAGACTTGCAAGTACTTTTCTGTTGATGCCGATTCCTTTAGAAGTTAAGGAATGCATTAATTGAGAATAAGTAGTTCCATGTTGTCTGGCAGCAGCATTGATCCTAATAATCCAGAGACTGCGATAATTTCTTTTTTTAAGTTTTCTGTCACGGTAAGCATGAACCAAACCTTTTTCAACGTGATTTTTAGCTACGGTGAAAACATTTTTTCTAGTACCCCAATAGCCTTTAGCCATCGAGAGAATTTTTTTACGGCGTGCTTTAGATGCAACTTTATTTTTCGATCTTGGCATTTTACATTCCTCCTACTGCATCATTATTAAAACACGTTTGGCATCGGCAGAGGAAACTAATGTTGCACTACGCAAGTTTCTCTTTCTTTTTCTGCTTTTCGATGTTAAAATATGGCTTTTATAAGCCTTTTTTCTTTTGAAATGACCGGAAGCAGTCTCACGTAAAGACTTTCTGGCTCCGCGGTTGCTCTTCATTTTTGGCATAGCGTTAATCTATCCTTTTGTTATTGATTAGTTGATTTTTTTCTTACTTTTTTGTGGTACCACAATCAAACTCATATTTCGTCCTTCCATTTTAATAGGACTTTCAACTTTTGCATAATCTTCAACACGTTCAGTAAAGCGAGTGAGAATTTCCTCCCCTTTATTTGTATATGCCAATTCTCTTCCTTTGAACATAACAACCGCTTTAACTTTATTTCCATCTTCAAGGAAATTTATTGCATGTTTAGTTTTAAATTCAAAATCATGCACATCCGTATTAGGATGAAATCTAATTTCCTTCAACACTGAGACATGTTGATTCTTCTTTTGGGTTTTGTCACGTTTTTGCTGTTCGTATTTAAATTTTCCGAAATCAATTATTTTACAAACCGGTGGATCAGCTTTAGGAGCAATTTCAACTAAATCCAAAGTTTTCTCTGCTGCCATTCTGAGGGCGTCTTTTATTGTAAAAATTCCGATCTGAGTTCCGTCTTCTGATAATACTCGTACTTTCGGAACACGAATTTCTTCATTTATACGAATTTCTTCTGCTTGACTAATTTTTAACCTCTTAAGTTATTTGCTATTTTTTTTGATTTATTTCAAACTGCAATTTATCAATAAACTCGGTTAATCCAAAAGAACCGAGGTCACCTTTTTTATGCTGGCGAACAGAGATTGAATTTGATTCTTTCTCTTTTTCACCGACAATTATCATATATGGCACTTTTTGAGTTTCCCAATCACGTATTTTATAACCAATTTTTTCATTCCTCAAATCAAGTTCTGTTTTGACATCATTCTTTTTTAGTTCTTCAGTAACTTGTTTTGCATAATCAAAATAATTTTGAGAAACCGGAACAATTGCTACTTGCACCGGAGCCAACCATGGAGGAAAAGATCCACCATAATGTTCTATTAAAATTCCCATAAATCTTTCTATTGATCCAAGCAATGCACGATGAACCATAAATGGTTGATGTTCTTTTCCATCTTCACCTATATATTTCATCTCGAATCGTTGTGGAAGATTGAAATCAAATTGAACTGTACTTAATTGCCATTCACGGTTTAAAGCATCTTTTATTTTGATATCAATCTTAGGACCATAAAAAGCACCGCCGCCTTCATCCATCTCGTATTTAAGATTCTCTTTTTCAAGAGCATGTTTTAATGAATCCGTTGCCTTTGCCCAGGTTTCGTCGTCACCAACAGACCCTTCAGGTTTGGTTGCAACATAAAAGGCTAGCTCTTCAAAGCCAAATGATTTTAACATATGGCGGGAAAATCTAACTACTTCAATAATTTCAGATTCCATTTGATCGTGAGTACAAAAAATATGAGCATCATCTTGAGTAAATCCTCTTACTCGTAATAATCCATGAAGCACACCACTTTTTTCATAACGGTAAACAGTACCTAATTCAGCCCAACGCAATGGTAAATCTCTATAAGAACGTAGTTGAGATTTATAAATCATAATATGGAATGGGCAATTCATCGGTTTTACATAATATTCTTGTTCGTCAATTACCATTGGAGAATACATACTCTCCTTGTAAAAACCAAGATGACCACTTTTTTCCCATAACCAACTCTTACCCATATGTGGAGAATATAAGAGATCATATCCGTTATCTAAATGCTCTTTTCGCCAGAATGTTTCTATAGTATTTCTGATACGAGAACCTTTAGGATGCCAATAAATTAAACCTGCACCGGCTTCTTCATGTATGCTAAATAAATCTAATTGTTTTCCTAATTTTCTATGATCTCTCTTTTTTGCTTCTTCAAGAAAAATGAGATAATCGTCTAATTGTTTTTTCTTCGGAAAAGTTATTCCATAAATTCTTTGGAGTTGTTTATTCTTTTCATCACCCCGCCAATATGAACCGGAAACAGTTAACAACTTAACGTGTTTAATTTTCCCCGCACTTGGTAAATGAGGTCCTGTACAGAGATCAGTAAATGAACCTTCATGATATAGACTTACCTGATCTTCATCTTTGATGATATCTGAAAGAATCTCTAATTTATATTGATCCCCTTTTTCTTTGAAGAATTGAATTGCTTCATCTTTCAATAATTCTACTCGTTGAAAAGAATTATTTTCTTGAGAAATCTCAATCATTTTCTTTTCGATTTTTTCGAGATCGGTTTCTGCAAGCTTGGAATTTATATCAATATCATAGTAGAAACCTGCATCAACAGCGGGACCGACACCAAATTTTGCTTCCGGAAAAATTGATTGAATTGCATGAGCCATCAGATGTGAAGAAGAGTGCCAGTAGACTTCTTTTCCTTTAGAATCATCAAAAGTATAAAATTTTACAGAAGAGTCCGTCATTATTTTTGAATTGAGATCTTTCACTTTTCCATTAACTTCAGCGACAAGAGTTTCTTCCGCTAATCGATTAGAAATACTCTTCACTATTTCAAATGCAGTAATACCTTTTGGAAATTCTTTAGATTTTCCATCCGGAAACGATATTAAAATTTTATCTTCCATAAATTCACTTCTTAATAAAAAAAAACGGAGTTGCCTCCGAATGATTGTGGGCTCTATAGGATTCGAACCTATGACCTTCTGCACGTCAAGCAGACGCTCTAACCAACTGAGCTAAGAACCCATCTAAAGCAAAATGTAGAACACAAAATCAAGCTATGAAACTTTAATTTTACATTCTACACTTTCGTACCGAGAGCCGGAGTCGAACCGGCACGGGAAAAACTTCCCACAGGATTTTAAGTCCTGTGCGTCTACCAATTCCGCCATCCCGGCGAACACTCAAAAAATGAGATACAAATATAAGCAGATTTTTTTCTTATAAGCAAGAATTGTAAGATTTTTTTTAGTTCATTTTTAAACTAAGATCATAGAAAAATAAAGCCCGTTTTGAAACGGGCTTAAAACTTTAAAGAATTTGAATATCGCGTGGTTTTATCTTCTCATGTTTTGGAAGGATCAATCGGAGTTGTCCGTTTTGATATGAGGCGTTAATATTATCTTCATCAATCCAGTCAGAAAGATTAAATTTTCTGTAATAATTTCCGATTGAGATTTCTCTTAGGATATACTTTCTGTTTACCGCTTCATCAAAATTTATTAAACCAACAATTGTTAACTCGCGTTTATGAAGTTTAATTTTGATATTTTCCTTCTCTACACCAGGCATATCTGCAATGAGAATATACTCTTCTAAGTTTTCGAATACATTAACAGATGGAGAAAAAACCGCTTCTTTTTCTAATTTCTCCTCCCATGATTGTGTATTCATATTATCTACTTTTATAATTTCCTTGTTCTCTACCATGACTAAATCTCCTTTTTTTTATTAGTAATTAGACAAATCTTTTTTAATAAATCCAGGCATCCGCTCAATAAATTATTCAGTAAAGATGCCCGTCCCTATTTTTAAGAAATTAATTATTTTTTATCATCATCAACGACTTCATAAGATGCATCTTGAACTTCTTTCTCCTTACCTGACCCGGAAGCGGAATTTGATTGCTGTTGCCCTGCTGCCGGATCCGGGTTTCCACCGGGCGCTTCGTTAGTACCAGGTTGTCCAGCTTGTGCGTATAGTGAAGAAGCTACTTCATTCCAGACTTTATTCATCGAATCAACCGCTGCTTTAATACTATCGGCATTATTGATTGCCAGAGCGTCTTCAACTTTTTTCATTTCGGTTTCTAATCTTCCCTTCACTTCCGGAGTAACTTTATCACCAAGTTCTTCTAGTTGCTTTTTTGTTTGGAAGACTAAACTATCAGCCTGATTTCTCAAATCGATTAATTCTTTTTTCTTTTTATCTTCGGCCGCATGTTCTTGAGCATCGCGTTTCATCTTTTCAACTTCATCCGAGGAAAGCCCGCTCGAAGAAGTTATTCTTATACTTTGTTCTTTGTTTGTAGCTTTATCTTTCGCCATAACATGCATAATACCATTAGCATCAATATCAAAAGAGACTTCTATTTGAGGTACTCCACGTGGAGCAGGTGGAAATCCGTCAAGATGAAATCTTCCAAGCGTTCTATTATCGTTAGCCATTGGTCTTTCACCTTGCAATACGTGAATCTCAACTGAAGGTTGATTATCAGCAGCAGTTGAAAAAATTTCACTCTTTTTTGTTGGAATCGTTGTGTTAGCTTGAATTAACACAGTCATAACACCACCGAGAGTTTCAATTCCAAGCGAAAGTGGAGTAACATCAAGAAGTAATACATCTTTCACTTCACCGGTTAGTACTGCACCTTGGATTGCTGCTCCTATGGCAACTACTTCATCCGGATTTACACCTTTGTGGGGCTCTTTTCCGAAAATGTTTTTCACAAGTTCCTGAACTTTTGGAATTCTTGTAGATCCACCCACAAGAATCACCTCATCTATTTGTGAAGCTGAAACACCAGCATCTTTAATAGCTCGTTCACACGGAATTCTTGTTTTTTCAATAAGATTATCAACAAGTTGTTCAAACTTTGCACGAGTTATTGCAATGTTTAAGTGTTTAGGTCCATCTTGATTTGCAGTTATAAATGGTAAATTCACGTCAGTTGAATTTGAGGAAGATAATTCAATTTTTGCTTTTTCTGCAGCTTCCTTCAATCTCTGAAGAGCCATCGGGTCTTTGCGTAAATCTACACTTTCTTGTTTGTAAAATTCATCTGCCAGAAAATCAATGATATTTTGATCGAAGTCATCACCGCCAAGGTGAGTATCACCATTAGTTGATTTAACTTCGAACACTCCTTCACCTATTTGAAGAATAGAAATATCAAATGTACCGCCACCAAGATCATAAACTGCAACGAGTTGTTCTTTATGTTTTTTATCGAGACCATAAGCAAGTGCAGCAGCAGTAGGTTCGTTGATGATTCTTCTTACTTTTAGACCGGCAATTTCTCCGGCGTCTTTAGTAGCTTGTCGTTGAGCATCATTGAAATAAGCAGGGACAGTAATAACTGCTTCTGTTACGTCTTGTCCTAGATATTCTTCAGCAGTTTTTTTCATTTTCTGCAAAGTCATCGCACTAATTTCAGGAGGCGAATAAGTCCTGTCATTAATATTAATTCTTGCAGAACCATTATCACCCGAAACTATTTCGTAAGGAACTTTTTTTATTTCATCCATTACTTCATTAAGATTTCTACCCATAAACCTTTTAACCGAAGCGATCGTATGTTTTGGATTTGTAACTGCTTGACGTTTAGCAGGCTGTCCTACTAATCGTTCACCCGATTTAGTAAATGCTACAACAGACGGTGTTGTTCTGCCACCTTCTGAATTCGGAATAACAACAGGATCATTCCCTTCCATCACTGAGACGCAAGAGTTTGTAGTTCCTAAATCAATTCCAATTATTTTTCCCATTTTATTATTCTCCTATTAAGAAAGCGGCTGTTAGCCGCTGTTAGAAATTATGTTATTTAATCTCGATCATTTTTTCGATATTTCTGTCAACAGAGTATTTTGGAATAGCAATCAATAATACTCCATTTTCAAATTTTGCTTCTGTTTTTTCCACGTCAATATCAGAAGGTAATGTAAAGCTTCTTTTAAAACTTCCATATGTTCTTTCGGTATTGAAATAGTTCTTTTCTTTTACTTCTTCAGATCTTTTCTTTTCACCGGAAACAGTTAAAACATTATCTTGCATTGATATTTTAATTTCATTCTTCGAAATCCCGGGGACTTCAACTTCAAAATATAGTTTGTTTTTATCTTCAGAAATATCAAATTTCGGATTAAAAACTGACGTATTATCAATTTGTAATCCTGTAAATTCATCTAACAAATTTTTGATTCCATCACCATAAAATTTTAGGTTTTTAACAGAATCAAAATTAACCGGTTCAAAATTTATAAATCGCATGGCATATTCTCCTTTTATTAGTATTTTTGTATCGTTACTTATTCAACTTTGCACATGTATATACAACCATTGTGCCAAAGTGGTAATTTTCACATAACATATTATTTTGTAATGGTTTATAGTGATTTTTTATATAATACTATGTTTTGCCACAAAGGCAGCATTAAACGTCATAATGGCAATCATTTGACAAATCAGACAATTATTGACAAAAAAGAGCAATCATGGAAACAAACGTATTCACAATAGAAAAATTTGATATAAAACTTGACACAAATTGGATTGGAAGAAATTTCCTCTTTATAGAAGAACTAGACTCAACAAACTCTTACTTACTTGATAAGAAAAATGAAATTTCAACCGATGGGACAGTATTACTTGCTGAAAAACAGAACAAAGGACGAGGGCGATTTGATAGACAATGGTACAGCACAAAAGGGCAAAATCTTACTTTCTCTATTTTACTGACCAAAGTGGCTTCCTTCGGAAAGTCAATAAACTTAATAAATTTAGGTTCTTCTGTGGTAGTTGCACAAACGATTGAAAACCTTTTTCAATTAAGAACTGAATTAAAATGGCCTAACGATGTTTTAATAAACGGGAAGAAAATTTCCGGAATTTTACTTGAATCAGTTTCTTCGGGAAGTAAAATTTCCAAGTTAGTTATTGGAATTGGTTTGAATGTTAATCAGACAATATTTCAGGGACAATACAATATCCAACCAACTTCATTAAAACATGAGTCCGGACAATTTGTTGAACGCGAAAAATTGCTTGCTGATTTGTTGAATAATTTTGAAGATATGTTATATAAGCTAAAATCAGATCCGGATTCCATATTGAAAGAATGGCGAAAGAGCTGCAAGTTAATTGGTGAGAAAATTTCCGTCACACAACTGGAAAATACAAAACATGGGATATTTGAAGACATTGACGATCATGGATATTTGCTTTTAAGAAATAAAGATGGGATAGAAAAGATAAGTTTCGGTGAAGTGAGTAT
>JAGUXE010000035.1 GCA_020061995.1 Ignavibacteriales bacterium
ACGAGGCAAAAGTATTCGTGAGTTGTTTCTTAATTTTTGGTTTGATATAAGTTGATTCAATAAGTCGTTGATAAGGGGTCTTCGGTGGATTAAATTTCTGGTTGAATGTTATTACTGAAATCAAAAATAGAGGGACAAAGCAAATCTGTATTGCTTGTATCGGCGGACTTAAAGGGTTTCCGGATGCTATTCATAAAGTATTCCCTCAGACTGAGATACAACTCTGCATTATTCACCAAATAAGGAACACTCTAAAATATGTGGCAAGTAAGGATCAGAAATCCTTTGCTAAAGATTTGAGGAAAGTATACTCATCTCCTAAAGAAGAGGCTGCATTATTGGCTCTTGAAGAACTTGAGGCTCTATGGGGTAAGAAGTACTCCCTTTCTCTTCGCTCTTGGAGGAATAACTGGGTTAATCTTTCTCCTTTTTTCAAATATCCCGAAGAGCTTAGAACTATGATTTATACTACTTAACGCTGTTGAAGCTGTTCATCGTCAGTTTAGAAAAGTCACTAAATCCAAGTCTCTTTTCCCGAATGACGAAGCATTAAAAAAAGTACTTTATCTTGCTTATAAGGATTTATCTAAAAAATGGACTCTGCCGGTCAGAAATTGGGCTTTGGTTATTGGGCATCTTTCTCTATTTTTTGACGACTCCTTAAATCAGTTTCTTTGAAACTGATTTGCCGTTTACACAGAATTTATAAAAGACTCGTTTTAACGACTAATTCCCTATCCGCGAGATTTATACCATGAATTCCTACAGCAAATTCTATTTTTATCAACAAGATGCAATCCATGATCGAGATAAGGGACACAATAATTTCATAACGATTTTTTACTTAGCAGATAAACAACATTCGGATTCAACTTTTATCTGTTTTTGCTTTTTCAATGTAAATTCCTCATTCACATGATTTATTATAGAAACTCATGAGTTTAGTAAGAAATTGTAAGCGCAAACATCATTCTCTCAAGACTTTAATTTTATGTCATTGCATTTATTCGTATCAGGTATTATATTTTTGCACAATTAAATCGAGTTTTATTATTAATGTTAAATCTATTTCGAGACTTTAAGGTACCATTCAAATAATTATTATGATTGCCCAATCTCAAAAATATTCTTCACTCACAGTTGCCTTTATATTCATATATCTAAAGTTCTTCTTAATTTCTCCGTTTTTCCATCACCATCATTCAGAAGAACTGATAAATCATTTTGACATTGTATTTCATTCACATTTGTTTGAGGCTCGCACCAACGATTCTGATATTACTAGTGGGGTAATATTTGACAATCTGGAAACTGAGCATAATCATTTTGACCAATTAAATATTCAAAGCTTTGTCCTTACTTCTAGAAACATTTATGTAAACACTGATTACATAACAAGTACATTTAATTCAATCCCTGATAAATTCCTCAATCAATGTATTACCAAAAATTTTGAAAAACCCTCTGTTATCAAGTATCAACAGGATAAATACGTCCACTCTGCAGCAAACGTTTCACCACCCTTAGCATAATCTTTCTTTTAATATAATTTTTTAACAATAAATCGGAGGGATCGTGAGATTCTTTTATCTTCTGATTGCATTGATGGTTTATATACCTCTGGCAATCAACGGACAAAATAAAATTACACTTTCTGAAGCTATAGATATGGCTTTTGAAAGAAATATTGAATTGAAAAAACAATTTACAGAAGTAAAGAAATCTGAATTGCAGATAGATGCTTCTGGCAGACTCCCAAATCCTTTATTCTCATATTCAAGAGAGGACTTGAAAGACGATATAATAAAATATAAAGAATGGTCAGCTTCGGGTTCGTTACCAATAAATTTTCTTTGGGATAGGTGGTCAGCAATAGAATCAAAAGAAAAAGTTTTCGAAGCACAAAAACTTTACTATTCTCATCTGAAGTCGAACCTGACTTCAAGGGTCAGCGAAATTTATGCACACCAATCAATATATGATGAAGTATATAAACACCTGAATTTAGCATATTCAAAAATAAATGAACTTGTTGAAATCTCTAAACATCGAGTTAAACAGGGCGATATTTCAGAGTATGAAGTGCAGAGAATTTTAATTGAACTGGCCAGGCTTAAATCAATTATCTCTGAATTGGAGATAAATAAACGTAGCAATGAAAACGAATTAAAGATTATTATCGGATACAGTTTGGATTCTGTACTGTTAACCGAAAAACCTGAACCAATAAAAGAAATAACTTTAACGTTTGAAGAGTTAATAAAACTTGCATTGCAGAATCGAAATGACCTTGCTGCAACACACCCATTGATTGAGAGTGAACGGTCAGCAAAAACATACAATACTCTTAAAGTAATTCCTGAAATTAACCTTACCGCAGGTTATAAAAAACAGGATATAAATATGAGCGGAACAGTTTTTCAAATAGATTTTAAGATCCCCTTGTTCGATAGGAATCAATATGATATTCAACAATCTGAAATTCAAATTGAGCTGCTTGAAAAAGAAAAACTGTTCCTAGCAGAAAAAATTAAAGCCGAAGTTGTAGATGCTTTTGAGAAATTTGAAAATAATCGAGAACTGTTATTAGAACAATCTGTATTTGATTACCAAAATCTGTTTAATACCGTATCCTATTCATACGAACTTGGTGAATTATCTCTTATAGAATTTATTGACGGTCTAAATGCTTACGTTGAAGGAGTGACCCTTAGCTATAAACTTCAAATAAATCTTTATAAAAGTTTTTATGAACTTGAACAATTTACAGCCACATCATTAACTATTAAAAAAAATTAAAGGACTTACAATGCAAAGAATATTTTTAAATTTGATTATAGCGACAGCATTAGTAACACTTATGAGCTGTTCTCATGATCATGAACGTGAAGCCGAAACACACGAACATGAAGCCATATCTATCACATTATGGTCTGATTCAACTGAACTGTTTATGGAATATCCGCAGTTAGTTGTCGGACATGAGGCAAAATTTTTAATCCATCTCTCGGATATGAAGGACTTTAAGGCAGTTACTGAAGGGACTTTGCAAATTGATTTTGTAAATGAAAATGGAAACAAACTTTCAGTAACTGAAGAAAAACCTGCTCGTGATGGTATTTATATTCCTGTAATAAATTTTAAAGTTGCAGGCAATTACAAGATGACAATGAATCTGAACGGAAAACAAGTCTCGGATAATATAATTGTAAATAATGTAATTGTTTATTCATCGGATAATGACATACCGCATGAAGAAGAACAAAGTGCTGCAGATATAGGGTTTCTGAAAGAACAACAATGGAAAATCGATTTTGCAACTGAAGTTGTGCGATTAAGAGATATGCAGGGATCATTTAAGACAAGCGGAGAAATAACTGCCAAACCTGATTATTATTCAAAAGTAGTTTCACCTGTTTCGGGAATTATAACTCCAAAGATCAATACAAGTTTTCCCAAGCCTGGAATGTATGTTAAACAAGGCGAATTAGTAATAACCATATCACCCTCAGCAGATGTAAATAACAGCATAGAAAAAATTAAAAGCGATTTTCTTCTTGCAAAATCAGAGTATGAAAGAGTAAAAAAACTTTATGATGTGAAAGCAGTTGCACAAAAAAGATTAGATGAAACCAAATTTGATTTCGAAGCTAAGCAGGCAAGCTACAATGCTTTGATCGATCAGATAAAATTTACAGAAAACGGATATGCAATTGTTGCCCCGATCAGCGGTTATATTGAAAATATTTTAATCAATCTTGGCAGCCAAATAAATAGCGGACAAGAACTTTTCAGTATCATAAATCCATCAAGACTTATCCTCAAAGTTAACGTCCCCGCCAGCAAGTTTGAACTTGCTAACAGTACAAAAGATGCATCGTTTATAGTTGAAGGATACAAAAATGAATTAAGTATTAGCTCTCTTAACGGTAGAAAAATTTCCGTTGCCTCAAGTCTTGATAATAAAAGCAGGACGCTTCCGGTTTACTTTGAATTTAATAATCCTAAAAATTTTATTAAAGCAGGAATGTATGCTGAAGTATTGCTTAAGACGAATGAAAAAGAAAAACATCTGTCAATTCCAATCTCTGCTATAATTGATGAGGATGGTCTTCATACTGCTTATGTACAGGCAGAAGGAGAATCGTTTCAAAAAAGAAAACTTAAGACCGGATTAACCGATGGTGGATATATCCAGGTAATTGAAGGCTTAAATGAAGGTGAACGGGTTGTTACAATTGGTGGTTACCAGGTGCGTCTTGCAGCCCTTTCACCAGAATCAGCAATCGGTCATGGTCACGTTCACTAATTATTAAGGAGAAAAAATGTTTGATAAACTAATTCTGTTTGCATTAAATAAAAGACTGATTGTTCTAATCACAGCGATTATTCTTTTGATAGCTGGTACTTACATAACACTTGATCTTCCGGTTGATATTTTCCCTGATCTTACTGCTCCCACAGTTACAATAATGACAGAAGCACACGGTATGGCAGCCGAAGAAGTGGAAGCACTTGTAACATTTCCTATTGAAACAGCAGTAAATGGCGCTACTGATGTCAGGCGTGTTCGTTCATCAAGTTCAGCAGGCTTTTCAATCGTATGGGTTGAATTTGATTGGGGTACAGATATCTTTATTGCCCGGCAGATTGTAAATGAAAAAATGCAAAATGCACTCCCCACATTACCTAAAGGGATTGATAATCCGACTCTTGCACCTATCTCCTCAATTATGGGTGAGATAATGTTGATCAGTTTAAGCATTGATAAAAAAAACAATCCCCAAAATCTAAACGAAATGGATTTACGTTCCATCGCTGATTTTGAGATAAGAAGAAGATTGTTATCGATAAGCGGAGTATCCCAAGTTATACCACTTGGTGGTGCGGTTAAGCAATATCAGATACTAGTTGCACCAGAAAAATTAGCCGCATTTGATATTAGTCTTAATGAAATTATGAAAGCTGCAGAAGAAACAAATGAAAATTCTTCCGGTGGTGCTTATATGGATGCTGGAAGTGAATACTTAATCCGGGGTATAGGTAGAGTTGAAAAAATCGAAGATATTGCTAATAGTGTTGTAACGATTAAGAATGGTGTTCCTGTTTATATGCGTGATGTTGCTGAAATAAAAATTGGTCCTGCAATTAAAATAGGCGATGGTTCAGCAAATGCAAATCCTGCTGTTATACTTACAGTGCAAAAACAACCCGAGACAAATACAATCGAGTTAACAAAGAATATTGAAAGCATTTTGAGTGAAATTAAAAAAACACTTCCTCTCGGTATAGTAATAAACTCAAATATCTTTAAGCAGTCAGATTTTATTACAACATCAATCGAGAACGTTATACAAGCGTTGCGTGATGGAGCTGTACTTGTAATTATTGTAATCTTTTTATTTCTCTGGAATTTCAGAACAACATTTATTTCTGTTCTTGCAATTCCTTTTTCTATAATCATTACAATTCTGATCTTCCAGCTTTTTGATATAATGATAAATACTATGACGCTGGGTGGAATTGCGATTGCAATAGGCGCTTTAGTTGATGATGCAATAATCGATGTGGAAAATGTTTTCAGAAGATTAAAAGAGAATCGGCACAAACCTGAATCTGAACGACAAAACCCATTAACAGTTATTTACGAAGCTTCGAGAGAAATCCGTATACCAATGGTTAATGCAACTATTATAATAGTTATAGTATTTCTGCCCTTATTCTTTTTAAGCGGTGTTGAAGGGAGACTGTTAAGACCTATGGGATTTGCTTACGTTACTTCAATACTCGCTTCACTTTTTGTTGCTTTAACTCTTACACCGGTATTGGCATATTATCTTTTACCCAAAGCTAATTTTATGTCTAAAGAAGGAGATTCATTTGTTGTAACAAAACTCAAAACACTTTATGAACGTGTCTTAAAATTCACATTAAAACACCCAAAGACAATTTTAACAGCCTCCGTAGTTGCATTTGCAATAACAATATCTGTAATACCATTTCTCGGCAGATCTTTCTTACCTGAATTTAATGAAGGATCACTTACACTTAGTCTTGTTACTTTACCGGGTACATCTTTAGAGGAAGCAAATAAAATCGGCAATCTTGCTGAAGATATAATTCTCGCATTTCCGGAAGTAAAATCAACTGCACGAAGAACTGGGAGGGCTGAACTCGATGAACATGCCCAGGGAGTAAATGGTGCCGAACTTGATGTTAGATTTGAACTTGATGAAAAAGATAAAGAAGAATTTATCATGGACCTGAGAAATGCTCTCTCAGTGCTTCCTGGGACAAATATTACGATTGGTCAACCAATCGGGCACAGGATCGATCATATGTTATCAGGTACAAGAGCAAATATAGCAGTAAAAATATTTGGTCCAGATATTCAACAATTAAGATCATTTGCTAAACTGGTTAATGATGAAATGGTAAGTGTTGAAGGTGCTGTTGATGTTGCAGTTGACCAGGAAGCTGAAGTGCCCCAAACAAAAATAAAGTTCAATCGCACTGCTATGGCAAGATATGGACTTACTATTGGCGAACTCGCTGAAGCAATTGATATTGCATTCAATGGTGAAGTGGCAACTCAAATAAGGGAAGGTCAGAATACATATAACCTTATAGTAAGATTTAATGAGGATAATCGTGGTAATATTCAAAAAATCAAGTCAGCATTATTTGATACTCCTAAGGGTGCAAAAATACCTCTTTCTGAATTAGCCGAAGTCGTGAATGAAAAAGGACCAAACCGCATCAGCCGGGAAAATGTTCAGAGAAAAATCGTTGTACAGGCGAATGTATCAGGCAGGGATTTAAGAAGTGTTGTTGATGAAATGAAATCAAAGATAGATGAAAACATAAAATTGCCGCAGGGATACTTTGTCGAATTTGGCGGACAGTTTGAGAGTGAGCAGGAAGCAACTCGTATAATAACATTGCTTAGTATCGTATCTGTTGGTGCAATCTTCCTAATTTTATTTTTGCAGTTTGGTAATTTTAAGTCAGCACTTTTTATTTTAGTGAATCTTCCTCTAGCTTTAATTGGCGGTGTGTGGGCTGTATTCTTTACGGATGGAATTATAAGTGTGGCATCACTTGTTGGTTTTATAACCCTTTTTGGAATTGCCACCAGAAACGGAATCTTGATGATCTCTCATTTCCAACACCTACTTGACGAAGGAATAGAATTTACACAAGCTATTATGCAAGGTTCGTTGGAAAGACTTAACCCGATATTAATGACGGCAATTACCGCAGGTTTTGCTCTTATTCCTCTTGCATTTGGCAGCGGTGAACCTGGTAAAGAAATCGAAGCTCCTATGGCAATAGTAATTCTAGGTGGTCTTATCACTTCCACAGCACTTAATATGATAGTTGTCCCGAGTCTGTTTTACAAATTTAGTAAGGAGAAGTAAAATGGTTTATTATGCAATCAAGGTATTGATTTCTGCTGTGATTATAGTTGCGGTTTCTGAGTTCTCAAAAAAAAGTTCTCTGGTTGGAGGCATATTTGCCTCCATTCCACTCGTTTCAGTCTTAGCATTAATCTGGCTTTATATTGATACCCATGATGTCAAAAAAATATCCCAGCTTTCTACAAGCATTTTTTGGTTTGTAATTCCATCACTTTCGCTATTCATTTTGCTTCCCCTTTTTTTGAAACTTAAATGGAATTTTTATCTTTCATTAGCCTCAGCAATATCCATAATGATTCTACTCTACTACATAATGATTTTCATTTTGTTAAAGTTCGGGGTGAAAATATAAAGGACTAAATCATAAACATTCTTAAAAATCTATTCCAGTGAATAATTCTTTTATGCTGCAAATAACTCGTTATTCTGGAATTAATGAAATAATTCTGATTGGCTTTTTAAGAATTTGCGTTTTGCTTTGATTAATAGGGTTATCTTAGTTCAGATAATTAGAGAACTATATGATTTATCTCCTCAGTTATGGAAACTCCAATTCACCAAAAGAATATTCATTTACAGATAACATGCTAAACCTCAGCTGCATTCCGACTGAATATGCACTTTATCAAAATTACACAAACCCGTTTAACCCAACTACAACATTAAGATACGGTTTACCGTTTGAGAGTGAAGTTAAAATCGAGATGTATGATATAACGGGACAACGTGTAACATCACTCATGAATGAATCACAAAAAGCTGGATACTATGAATTATCATTCAAGATAGACGGACTCTCTTCCGGAATATACTTCTACGTCATAGATGCAAAAGAAATAGGAGGAACCGGAAACTTCAGAAAAGTTAAAAAGATGATTCTGATGAAGTAAATTTAAGGGAGCTTCGGCTCCCTTTTTTGTTTATCTTATAAAATGAAAATGGCAAGATACTTTAATATCGATGAATGATTTTAATTAGTCCCTATAAGGCACAACAAAACTAGCCCATAAAAAAATCACAACTCGTTTTTCAATCCTAAAACAACAGACTGCGGTCTATGATGTAGGTACCGTTTGACGGGCGTGGGTTATGGAACCTAAATCCGCAAAAACGAGTTTGGGGTTGTAAAATCCCAGTGTTTGGCGATAAACTAATTTGCTAGTTTTTATGTCTACTTATTGGGGTGCATATCACTTTAATTAAAAGTTATTATTATTAAGTATTGCTTGATCTAACTTTCTTTTTAGAAAACTTTAAAAAACCTTTTTCATTATATGACATAGTGTTACCAAGTATAAAACCAAACGGCTTTAAAGGTTCTATACGATCGAATATTACTTTAAGTATGGCTATAATTGGTAAAGAAAGAAACATCCCCGAGATTCCCCATAATGCACCACCAACTAATACTGCTATGATTGATATAAACTCATTTATTTTTATTCTTGATGAAACAATTTTGGGCATCAGAATATTGTTATCTATAAACTGAACCGTGCCGTATAATATTAGTACCCAAAGAGCATATATTGGCGATTTGGTTGCAAGAACTAT
>JAGUXE010000152.1 GCA_020061995.1 Ignavibacteriales bacterium
ATAACAATCACAAAAACTATTGAACCGATTATCAAATCCGGTTTATTCGATTCTGAAAAGTAAACAGCAACAGCTGCTATAATTACTCCGATATTAATGATTACATCATTCGACGTAAATATCTTGCTTGCTTGAATATGTGCTTCAGTATTTTTAGACTTTTGAAGAATGAATAATGATACTGAATTTCCGATCAATGCAAGAAATGAGACAATAATCATTGTTTGAAATTCAGGGGGAGAATCTAATCCCAAAAACCTTCGGATAACTTCACTGAATCCGATGAGTGCCAAAAATATCTGAAAATAACCACTCAACATTGCTATACGTTTCTTTAAAAGAATTGTTCCTCCGATTGCAAAGAGACCTAAACTATAAACCAAAGCATCAGCGAGCATATCAAGACTATCTGCAATTAGTCCCATTGATTCAGCCAAAATTCCGGCGACCATTTCAACCAGAAAGAATCCGAAATTTATTAAAAGTACAGTCCATAAAAGTTTTCGGTCATTAGTCTCTGTAAAATTCTCAACATTATTAACTTCCTCATTAGCAATCAATTTTGAACCAAGATTTAAGTCTGCTATTGATTTCTCAATTTCAGATATATTCCCTTGATGATAAACAATCAATGTTCGATTATGAATTTCAAAGCTGAGATTTTTAATATTAGAATTTCCATCAAGTTTCAACCTGATTAGTCTTTCTTCTGAAGGACAATCCATCTTAGCAATAATAAATGTTGATTTGTTCAAATGATTAACAGCTTATTTAAGATAGATTAGTTTTTTTGATTTAGCTGAAGTTCTTTTACCCTCTAGATTTGTAAAGATAATCTGATAAAAATAAACACCGCTTTCGAGTACTATTTTTTCCGCGTCAAAGTTATAACTGTAGTCTCCGGTTTTATGAATTTCATTTATCAAATAACCTCTGGCTCTACCCAAAATATCATAAAGAGTTATCCTCACATTACCTTCTTCTGGGATTGAATACTTAATTACTGTTCTTGAATTGAACGGATTTGGATAATTTTGTTGAAGAGATAAATAATCGATCTCAATATCTTTTTCATTATCAATACCGGTAATTATTTCAGAATCCCAAAATACTTTTTTCCCTTGTGAAGTATTCCCAACCCAAATATATCCAAAGGTACTATCCGAAATAAGCGGTATAATAATCGGTTTATATTTTGCTTCTGATTTCACACCGCTTGAATCGTTAATTTTACCATAATTGGTGAATAGAGAATCGTATAACAAAACGTTTGATGACACAATATTTCCAAGGCTATTGGAATCACTATTTCCTGAAAAGTATATTAAATTAAATCCTTGATCATCAAATTTGGGTTTAATATCAAACCGGTTCTGCACATTTCTTTCTTGCGGTGCAATGATCGTTCTTCCACTATAGGTTGCTCCATTATTCTGAGAGCGCGTTCCACACAAGAATTCTTTTCCATTCTCTAAAATCGAGTAGATGAACCAGACATTTCCTTTTGAAGCAACACTTAGAAACTCCCGTTTCGGTGTTTGTTCAAGTGCTAAATTTTTAAATCCGGAATAAAATACGTTCCCCGGGGCTAATTCATAATATCTTACAGATCTAATAATTGATTGCGATGTATCCAACAAAACAGGACCATAGTAATTGACGAACATAGTATCGCTGGATTTAGATTTTACAACTTTGACATAAGCCGATCGTTCGGAAACCAATCGACGGGTTGGCCAATCTTTTCCTCCGTTTGTTGATCCATATACCATCAGATGATCAGTGTTAATCGAATCTACAAATAAATAGATGCTTTCTGAACTTGTTATTTCAGCATCGAAGGTGCGATAACCTTGTATATTAAAAGTATCAATAGTTTCGGTATCAATCTTCCATGAATAAATCCCGGAACCGATTTGAAAAATACAGTAAATTGAATCCCGTGTATTACGAAGTAATTTTATATTTCCATAAACATCGCGATGATTTATACCATTCTCTGTTGTCCACGTCTTCCCTCTATCTGAAGACTTTCTAATTATTAGTCCCAAATTATGTGTGGATTGAGTATCATTAATTGCAACAAATATAGTCCCTTTTGAATCCTGAAGACCGTGCATTACTCCGATAGGTTCATTATTCAAAACGACCACATCTTTTCCAAAATCAGAAGTACTTTCAGTTTTTAACTCAGGATAAGCTACACGTAATTGTTGTGAAGAGAGATTAGCATAGAAAGCTAGTAAAAGGATTAATAATATTTTTTTGATCATTTTAGAAATGCATTTTTGTGATTGGAAGATATTTTAGTTACATGTCGTGTTTCAAAGAAAACCTTTATTATGGTATTCTTCATTTGACTCATTTGGATAATAAGATGAGTCAAATCCCCTAAAGAAATTAAAATCTCAAAATAAATAATCAATTAAATTTCTAAGAATTCATTTAAAAAATTGCTCACTTTTTCAGTCCCCCCCTGTTTACTCAACTCTCTATCATTGACACCCGATTTATACTCGGAGAACTGTTCAATAGACTGATGAACAATTTTTTTTAATTCGCCCTGATCAAGCCATATACCGCCGCATTCCGGACAGTAATCAATTTCAACACTATTTTTATAGGCGATTAATAGTCCGACATTTTCACATCTTGGACAAACCATAATAAAACCTCATGATTATTAGATATTAAAATAATAAACTACCAATTCAACACTAAGAATTCGTTTATAACAATTTCAAAAGTATTAAAGAGTCTTCAAGAGCATTATATCTGCCATTCAATCTCTTCCCACCAGAAATTATAGTCACTCGAATTTCTCTGCTTCAGACCTTCTTTGTTAACCGTTGATGGTGGAGGAAAAAAGTCAACAAGTTTATGATAAATCTCTTCAAAAAATATTCTTTCTTGGCGTAATACTTCCAATAACGTAAGTGCATCTTCATCAATGGCTAATGAGGTTATAGTTTGAATAATCGCCAGTTCTGTATTCCCTTGTTCATATAAAGTGACTGCCTTTTTAAAATCCTTATTTGCTTTTTCACGAACTGGAATTCCAAATTTATTATGAGGCGAAATTACTATTGCATATTTTTTTGCAACCCTCAATTTCTCTCTGATTGATTCTAACCAAACATCACCTGTTTTAACCGATAAGGCAATTTCATTTGATTCAGATGAAATTTCTATATCAAATGAACTTTGATACTGTGTTAAATTAATTGATCGAAACCCTACATTTACAAATGCATCAGGATTCCATGAGACTACTTTCAATGAGCCATTGTGAAGGATAACTTTATTCTCATCATTAAAAGCTTTTTTAACAGTCATGCTTGAGCTTTTGCCGAGAGTATAAAGCGCAACATTTGGGATTATAACTCTAACCTCAGAACCTTCATCAGTGCTTATAGTCTCACCTGAATTAATTTCAAAACTACTGTCAAACATGCCATTAATTTTGTAACTACCTGTTTTTATTTCA
>JAGUXE010000011.1 GCA_020061995.1 Ignavibacteriales bacterium
ACATCCGCAAAAAGCAAGGGTTATTTTTTGTCTCACTAATATAGGCAAGGAGGGCTATTTGATAACGGTTTCAATATAAGCTCCATCGAGGAGGTTAAACTATCTGTTAATTCTCTGATTTGCTACTACAATTCCATCGATCCCAAGTTCGACTCTTTCAGTTTCGTTTCAATTGCTGACGAAATTCAAAATTTTGATTTTAGCCAGCCCTACGAAATGAACTTACCATTTGATGTCAAACAAAAAGGGTTAGCAGCTAAATATTCCAATCACATATTCTATTTATCACTTGTAACAAAATCAAGTGTTGATAGAATAATCAGATATTCTTCTACATACTCGGAATTACACTAATTGGTTATATCAATAAAAAACCCTATTGTTTATAACAATCGGGTTTTATTAAGTGCACCCGCAGGGATTCGAACCCCGAACCTTCTGATCCGTAGTCAGATGCTCTATCCAATTAAGCTACGGGTGCATTATTCATTTTGTTGTTCAAAATTTAATCACAAATTTAATAACATTATCTTTTATAACAAATAAGAAATCAATTTTTTAATAGGGTATCAGGATCAAGATGCTGTGATTCAATATCTTTAAAATAATTTACCGTCCCGACCTTCAATTCGACTGTTGATGAATCATCGCAAACAATAATACCTTTTGGATGCAGTTGTAAAGCACTTACAGTCCACATGTGATTTACACCTTCTTCAACGACTTTTGCCAATGCACGTGATTTACTATGACCACTTATAATCAGCAAAACTTCGTCGGAATCTAAAACCGTTTTAACCCCAACCGTCAGAGCTGTTCGCGGAACTTTGTTAATATCATTATCAAAAAATCTAGAATTGGCGATAATTGTATCCATAGTTAAAGTTTTTACTCTTGTTAATGAACCTAAAGAAGAACCCGGTTCATTGAAGGCGATATGTCCATCCGGACCGATTCCTCCGACAAATAAATTAATGCCACCTGCTTTTTCTATTCTTTTTTCGTAAGCGGCACATTCTTTCTCCAAATCCTTTACGTTTCCATTTAGAATATTGATGAAGTTTTTGTCAATATCAATGTAATTAAAAAAATTAGAAAACATAAAATAATGGTAACTCTGCTGATGTTTTTCAGATAATCCGACATATTCATCCATATTAAAAGTTGTAACATATTTGAATGAAACAACTCCTTTTTTATTAAGTTTAATGAGCTCCTTGTACATACCCAAAGGAGAAGACCCGGTAGGCAAACCAAGAACAAATCTTTTTTTTGCACTCGGTTTAAAATCAAGTATTTTACTTGCGACATAATTTGCTGCCCATTTAGAAACATTTTGATAATCTTTTTGAATAATTAATCTCATAGATTTACCCTTATTTTTTAATTTTCACTTGATATAAATTCAACACCTGATGGGATTTCGGGTTTGACAAGAAGAACATCTTCTTTTAATAAAATAACTTGACCGACATCCATTCCTTTTTTCTTTGTAACATATTTCTTAAAAGTATAACTAACCGGAACGACACCCGCTGTTTTCGCCTTACTGTGAAAGGCTGCAAGAGCGGCTGCTTTTTTTAGAACATTTTTAGGAACCGGTTCTTTTGTATTATGAACTTTGAGGAGACAATGAGAACCGGGAACACTTCTTGCATGAAACCAATAATCATTAGGTTTTGCAAATTTCATTGTTAGTTGATCGTTACTACGGCTGTCTTTACCAACAAAAAATTCATATTTATCTTCTATTAAATAACGCTTAAAGGATTGTGATAAATCATCCTTCACGTTATTCAACTTAGCAGAATTTAAATTCAATTCACTCATTATCTTTCGTAACTCTTCTAAACTTTCAGATTTCAAAAATAGTTCTTTTTTTAATATTAAAATTTCAAATCTTTTTTTGGTCTGTGCAAATAATTCTTTAGATTTTTCAAAATTAATTCTCTCGCTTCTCGCTTTACTGAAATAATAGTCAACATTTCCCTTTGCCGACAAATTTTCTTTTAGCATTATTGGAAAAAGTTCACCATTTGAATAAATATCCTCAACTATTATCTCCTTACTTCCTTTACGAATCTCCTCAATTGATATTAAGAGTAATTGTGCAATTTTTGAAAACTCAGCATCACGACTCCCCTTATCGATTCTTACACTTAAATCATTTAATTTATTACTGAGATATTTTAATTCATTTTCAAAATATATATGCAGTTTCTTAAATGCTTCATTATATGAATTATGTTGATATTTCTTTTTCTGATAATAAGACGCAGCATCAAAATAATTGTCAAATGTTTCAGATTCCGATATTTCTTTTTGATGAAAAGTAACCGGACTGAAGCCGATATCTCTTGAATCTTTAGTTATTGTTACAAAAATCTCTGAATTTAAAACTTCATAAATACATTCGGTCAGAATGAGATTATAGTTTAAGTTATTTTCTCCTCTCAACTTACATTCGAGTACTATTTCTTTATTCAGATGAGGAAAATCACTTTTTAGGATATTACGATTGTTCGGATCAAATTCACTTTGTATAGAGAAAGACAGATTATTTGAATACTCATTTTTTAATAATGCGTCTGTGATAAGATCAATGTCATCTTTTTTAAATGATTTAAATGAGTCGGCTACACAGCCACTGCTAACCATATAAATATTAGTTAATTTGCCTCTAACTAAAAAGAAAAGAGAAACATTTGAAAGTTCGAATAAAAGAATTCGTTCGTTTAATGCGATTTTTACTGACAATAATTTTTGTGAATCTATCCCCTTAAAAATGTTTACAGAGTTTTTTTTTGCTCTATGATAATCAGGCTTAACAGATAAGAATGGAGAATTCGCATTTACCGAAATCTCAACAAAAACATCCCTACTATCTTTCGAGAATTGAAATACAATCTTATCTTTTTCTTGACTGAAAGTAGATAATAGGAGAGAATCACTCAATAGGTTATTGAGTTCGTATGTTGCTCGTTTTAAATAGAAATAGCTTTTTATCATATATCAATTATTAGACATTCTCAATTTCGAAAAAAACATATCGTTTAATAATTAAATTAAGTAGAATATCACAGAACCCAAAACAATAACTTTTATCTTCTCAAAATTAAACTTTGTTTGGCAAACTAATCACTTCTGCTTATTTTAGTAGAGTCGATTTTGATAGTTGGGGCTATAGCTCAGCTGGGAGAGCGCTTGAATGGCATTCAAGAGGTCAGCGGTTCGATCCCGCTTAGCTCCACGCAAAAACCTTGTGGGTACTCACAAGGTTTTTCTTTTTTGCACAAAAATTGTTTTATTTACTATATGAAAAAAATACTATTTCTCTCAACGATAATTGTAATAACCATATTTTTTACAAGTTGCGATGATACTATAACTGCAGAGGAGCTTGATAAAAAAGAAATTCCTTCAAGTAATGTAAGTTTTAAAACCCATATACTTCCTGTATTTATGATTAAATGTAATATGTGTCATGATGATGCATCAAGAGCAGGCGGTTTAAGTTTGACGTCATGGGTAAATACAACTTCAGACCCGGGTATTGTTTTCCCTTCAGAGCCTCAGAACAGTAGACTAGTCTGGGCAATTGAAGGAGAGAGTGGTACTTCAATAATGCCTCCGCTTACATCCGGCATAAGGTTAACTCCTAATCAGATTACAGGTATTAAGCAGTGGATTAAAGAAGGTGCATTGAATAATTAAATATTCGATAAACTCATCTAAATTGTTGACAAATTATTTTATCATAACCATTTCATCATTTTGTACCAATCGACTGTTCGTTTTATTCCAACTTCAATAGAAACATTCTGTTTATAGCCAAAATCATTCATTGCTTTTAACGTAGAGCATGTCCAGGAATTTCGTGTTATGTCTTTTGCTTTTTCGATGTTTAATGTAGCCGGTTTACTACTGAAGAGTGCAAAAAATTGTGCAATTGAAGCTATTAAATAGACGATGGAATGTGGCACTTTTACAGAGAAAGGTTTTTTATTCATAACTTCGGAAGTAACTTTCCCAATCTCTTCCCAAGTATATAATTTTTCTGAGCTGATAAAATAAATTTCACCTTTTGATTTATCGTTCAATGCAGCAAGGTAAAAACCATAAACAAGATCCGAAACATGAATCAAACTGATAGTTTTTTTATCAAACCCGATTGTAGTCATTAATCCACCGGCAAATGTTTTAAAGAAAATGAGAATTTCAGTATCTCTTTCTCCATAAACTGCGGGAGCACGACAAATTGTAATTGGCAATGAAGGCATATATTTTATTACAAGTTCTTCTTGTTGAAACTTACTTTTACCGTATGTTGTAATTGGGTTACAACTTGTGGTTTCGTCAACCGGTAATCCGTTAAGTGATGGACCTGTTGCTGTCAGGCTGCTAACTATTAATATTCTTTTTAATGAATCTTTAAATTCCATTGCAGTTTCCAAAATAAATCTGGTATTCTCGACATTTCCTTCAAAGTAACCTTCAGGTTTTTTCGATTTAACTACTCCTGCAACATGAAAAATATATGATGCATCTTTGAAAGCTGTTCTTAAACCCTCTTTATTTTGTAACCCCGAATTTATTGTTTCAATCTTTTTATCTTTTAACCATTTTAAGTCACTTGATTTTCTAACAACACAGCGAACTGTAAAGTTTTTAGTCAAAAGAAGATCAACTAGGTGACTGCCAACGAAACCATTAGCCCCTGTAACAACTGCAATTGGAGATGTGTTCATATTTTATATACTTTTGATTTTATACGATTATATTATAAATTTAACGGTTAAATTTAACTATTTTGCATATCGAATAAAAAATAAAACTAATAATAACGGAGGAACTTTTGGATCTATTTACGAAATGTTATGAATTTACCCGTGCTGATGATATAAAGAATTTAGGATTATACCCTTATTTTAGACCTATCGAAGAAAACGAAGGACCTGTTGTCCAAATCGAGGGAAGAAAAATAGTAATGGCCGGGTCAAATAATTATTTAGGATTAACTGCACATCCAAAAGTTAAAGAAGCTGCAATCAAAGCTGTCGAAAAATATGGGACAGGTTGTTCAGGTTCACGTTATTTAACAGGAACATTAGATTTACATGTGGAGTTAGAAACTCGTCTTGCTAAGTTTTTTAACGCTGAAAGTGTATTGCTATTTAGTACAGGTTACCAGTCTGCACAAGGAATAATTCCTACACTAGTAAATAGAGGAGACTATGTTGTTTCGGATAAAGATAATCATGCATGTATAGTTGCGGGTAATCTACTTGCCAAAGGTGCAACGGCTGATTTCGTAAGATATAAACATAATGACATGGAAGATCTTGAAAGAGTTATTTCAAAACTCCCTGCATCAGCGGGAAAATTAGTCGTCAGTGATGGAGTCTTTTCGACTGGCGGTGAAATTGTTAACCTTCCTCAACTTAATGAGATAGCAAAAAAATATGGAGCTCGAATTCTGATAGATGATGCCCATTCAGTCGGTGTTATTGGTAAAGGGGGAAGAGGAACTGCTAGTGAATTCAATTTGGAATCAGAAATTGATTTGACGATGGGTACTTTCTCAAAAACATTTGCATCGCTTGGAGGTTATGTTTCAGGATCAGAGAGAGTTATAAATTACTTAAAACACCATTCCCCTGCATTAATCTTTAGTGCATCACCAACACCGGCATCAGTTGCAGCCGCTCTTGCTGCTCTTGATATTCTTGAGGCTGAACCTGAACGTGTAACCAAATTGATATTTAATGCAAACTATGTTCGAACAGCATTATTAGAAGCGGGTTTCAATGTTGTTCAAGGAAGAACAGCTATTGTACCGGTAATTGTTGGTACGGATGAATTAGCTTTTCAAATGTGGCGAATGCTTTATGATGCAGGTGTTTTTGTGAATGTTTTTATATCACCCGGAGTTCCGCAAGGACGACAAATGATGAGAACGAGTTATATGTCAACACATGAGATTGAACAGTTAGACTTTATTGTCGATACATTTAAAACTATCGGAAAACAACTGGGGTTGATTTAATTCTTAAAATCAAACTTTTTATAAAAATTGGTTGAGCATCATCAAACTGAAAACAGTTAGGATCTGTAATGAGCAATGTCATCGTAAAAAAAGTTGAAACATCATCAGAATTGATGTCGTTTATTAAGTTCCCATGGGAAATATATAAAGATAACCCTTATTGGGTTCCGCCACTTATTATGGATAGAAAGAAAGTTCTTAATAAGCAAAAAAATCCTTTCTTCAAACATGCCGAAGCTGATTATTTTCTAGCATATAAAAATGATAAACTGTGCGGAAGAATTGCTGCAATTAAAAATGATTTACATAATAAATATCATAACGATAAAGCCGGATTCTTTGGTTTTTTTGAATGCATTAATGATCAAAAAGTTGCAGATAAACTTTTTGATACTGCAAAAGATTGGCTCAAGAATAGAGGATTAGAAACAATGCGTGGTCCTGCAAATCCCTCTTCTAATGATGAATATGGTATGTTATTAGAAGGTTTTGACGATGAACCTCGGTTGCTTATGACATACAACCCGGAGTATTATCTTACACTCTGTGAGAACTATGGTTTTAAAAAAGCAAAAGATTTATTTGCTTATAAACTTGAAAGAGATAAAACAGTCGGTTCGGACAAATTAAAGCGTGTAGCCGAAATTGCAAAGCAGAGATCAGGGATTAAAATTTCTGCACTCAACATGAAAGAATTCGATAAAGAACTTGAAAAGGTTAAGTACGTTTACAACAAAGCTTGGGCACCGAATTGGGGATTCGTTCCAATGACTGATGAAGAGCTTAACGCTATGGCAAAAGATTTGAAACCTCTAGTAGAGCCATCAGTTGTCTTATTTGGTGAAATTAATGACAAGTTAGTTGGGTTTGCATTAGTAATGTTAGATTATAATTTCATATTTAAGCAGATGAATGGGCGATTATTTCCATTTGGTTTTCTAAAACTTTACACACAAAAAAAGAAGATAAAGTGGGCACGTGTTATTACTCTTGGAATTATTCCAGAATATCAGAAAAAAGGATTAGACGCAGTTTTCTATTGGGAAATTGTCAACAGAGCAGCAGAAATTGGAATATTTTTGGGTGAAGCAAGTTGGATTCTTGAAGATAACGAAATGATGAACCGTGGGGCTCATGTTATGAATGGTGAAGTCTATAAAAAGTACCGTATCTATGAAATCGAAATCTAGAAAATAATTAAATACTTTTTGATTAAACATAAACCCGATATCACTATTGGGTTTATTTTTTTATGGAGATAATTTGAAGCAGATTGTATTACTAATTAGCCTTTATGCAAATCTGATTTTTCCTCAGTATAGTAGCAACGATTCTTTGTTGATTCGAACCACATTCACCCGAGAATTCAATAAAGAAATAATTATAGATTACCTGAATTCAAATATCAATGAAAAGGTTAATGCAGCACTTCTATCAATTTCACATTCCGAAGATACTTCTTTCATAAATTCGATAAAAAAAATAGATTTTGCTAAACATTATGAATATGTGACCTTTGCCCTTGGTCAATTGGGAACATCCCATAATTCAACAGAATTTTTATTTCGGATGTTTTCTTCATCAAGCGATTTAAATATTCGCAAGAGTTGTCTCTCTGCAATTGGTAAAACAGCTGATTCGGTTGACTTTATTCTACTTTTGAATGATTACATGAAGAATTCCGGGGATAGATTTGACGGAATCTCATGGGCAATTTATAACTTTAATAATAGGGGAATTGTTAATCCAAAAAGCTCTGATATTTTGTTGAATGAATTATTAAATGATAAGTTTAACTCCGTTAGAAAAGAAGATGCTGTGTTTGCTTTATCAAGAATCGGTGCAGATTCTTCACATCTCAAAGCACCGTCAGAACTTCTGATTAAACCCAAAAACAATTCACAATTTTTCGAACACTACTCTTTAGGAACGCTGAGAAGAGCAAAATATTTCCCTCCTTCATATGAACTGTTAAAACGATTTGTTGAATCTGAGAATTGGATATTGAGAAATGAAATTAGTAAAACCGGTTTATACTTTAATTATGAAAGTGAAGAGCAACTAATAACTTTCTTAAAACTGATGACCGACGAAAACCATAATGTTCAACGTCAATTTGCGATTTCATTACGGGAAATTAGTTTAAGTGATTCAATTTTATTGAACATAATTAAAACTAAGATAGTCGAAACTCTGAAATCTAATCAACTCACACAAAATGTTTATGGTGAGTTATTCAATACACTTACAAGACTGTTTCCAGATAGTTCTTTGATCTTCTACGAAATATATAAAGAAAAGTTATCATCAGAATTTATTTATTCGTTCATTGGTACTAAATACCCGGAATTGAATATTTCAGTTGACTCATTGCTAAATATTTATCCTAATAAAAGTGAAAATGAAAAATTAGGATTATCGCGAGTACTCCTAAAAATTTCAGAAAAAATTGATGATAAAAATCTATCTCTGTTCTTGTTAG
>JAGUXE010000019.1 GCA_020061995.1 Ignavibacteriales bacterium
GCTGAACATTTAACCTACTTCCCAAAAGTTAACTACAATCCTACTGTCGCATTGATAAAAAATGGGAAAAATCAGATAATAAAAACACAAAATGGATTATTAAAAGAGTAACAAGAAAAATAAGTATTGATTAACTCACGGATCCCAACGCTTAGTTTCGGGCTGCTCTTCGCTGTGTAATTTATCATATCCGCAGACGCTGTTCAAAATCACTTTTATGCAATTCAAATTTTCATATTAATTAGCGTTTTTTTTACTTCATGAGTTTTGGAACCTTTTTAAGTGTTGCCAATGTTTTACCTATATAACAATCGAAGTATTTTCAAAAAATTTAATTAATACAAAAAGGAGATAATTATGGCAACAAAAACAAAATGGGTAATTGATCCAGCGCATAGTGAAATTTTATTCAAAGTTAAACACATGATGATAACCAATGTCAAAGGCGAATTCAGAGAATTCAGCGGAGAATTAAATTCCGAAGGGAACGATTTTGTAGCTGATTCAATACATGTAAATATAAATCCATCCTCAATTTTCACGAATAATAGTGACCGTGATAATCACTTAAAAAGCGCAGATTTCTTTAATGTCGAAAATGAAAAAGAACTTACCTTTAGAGGAAAATCATTAAAGAAAATCGACGATGAAAATTCTCAGCTTACCGGAGATCTTTCAATAAAAGGAGAAACAAAAGAGATAACTCTTGATGTAGAATTCGGTGGGATAAACAAAGACCCGTGGGGAAACGAGAAAGCAGGGTTTTCTATTAACGGAAAGATCAATAGAAAAGACTGGGGTTTAACCTGGAATGCTGCACTTGAAACCGGTGGCGTATTGGTTAGCGAAGAAGTAAAACTGATGGCTGAAATTCAGTTTGTCAAGCAAGTATAAATTTCAAATTATAGGTTATTTAGAAAATGAAAGATAAAATAGTAATTATAACGGGCGCTAATAAGGGGATAGGGAAAGAAACTACGAAGCAAATCGCTAAACTTGGCGCTAAAGTATATATGGCTTGCAGATCACTTGATTCTGCAAATAAAGTTAGAGACGAAATTGTTAAGGAAACCAGTAATAATAATGTTTTTGTGAAACATCTTGATCTTGGTTCGGTTGATTCGGTCTTAAGCTTTGCTGAGCAATTTAAAAAGGAAGAAACAAAACTTGATGTTCTGATTAACAATGCCGGGCTCTGGACAAAAACTAAAACATTGACCGATATAAACGTTGAAAAAACCTTTGCGGTTAATGTCCTCGGGCATCAGCTTTTAACACAATTGCTTCTCAATGAATTGAGAAACGCAGCTCCATCAAGAATTATAAATACTGCTTCACACTTTGCCGGTGGTCTAGACATCAACGATATCAACTTTGATAAAAGGAGCTATAATGAAACAGTTGCTTACAAGCAGACCAAGCAGGCAAATAGAATGCTTACACGTGAATGGGCAAGAAGATTAGAGAAAGAGAATATTTCTGTTTATTCATTAACTCCGGGGTTTATTCCAGAGACTGAGCTTTTCAGAGAGCAGAATATTTTTGGAAAGTTTTTATTAAAAGCTTTTGCTTTGATTGAAGGAAGAACAATTCAGGAAGGCGCAGACACCATTGTTTGGCTTGCTTCATCAGGTAAAATCAATGGAAGCAATGGCGGCTTCTATAATCAGCGAAAAGAAGAAAAATGCAAATTCAGCAGTCCGGTCGAGGAGAAAAAACTTTGGGATAAGTGCGAAGAATTTCTGATCAAATCAAACGTTGAAAATCGAGTTTTTCAACCATTAAAATCAGCCGGAGTATAATATGAGACTAGACTTTGATGATATCCACTACCGTATAAGAACCGATCATCGATTTAAAAAGCGATTAAAAAAACTTGTTCTCTTTGGTGGACTTGGTTTATTGCTTGTTGCTGTTCTTGGTGTTATCGGTATTATATTATTCTCTTCAGCTATAATGGGATTCCTATTTTCGAACGCATCGGGATTTTATGAATTAGCCTTCAATTATTTACGTGATTTTACAAGTTCATTTATGTTGGAGGACTTAACCGCATTGTTGAATCCAATTACAGATAGCACCAATGCAACTGAAATGAAAAATCTTATCACACGATATTATGATCAACTGAAGACAAATCCATCAATTGATTTTCAGAACTTTCAGAATTTTATTGCTACCGTAAAGAAGTCTTTACTGGATAATCAAATAAGTAATACTGAATTAGATTTAGTTAGACAATTTGTTCTAAATTAAATATGAATAACGGAATAATCAGAAGTATTCAGAATCAAGAAATTAATTACAAGAAAATATATTTAATTCAGAAAAGCCCAAAAATTTAGAAGGTTGAGATAGACGACGTGGCAGATTCCTATGCGATGGAGAAAATTGTTGTATGAACATGCTTATTATACTGCTGGTTTTATTCTCAGGCGTTTCATTTATTATTTACGGCTCTCTTTTATTTTTGTCGCCTCAGATTCGAAATGAATTTAAGCGTTTTGGGTTAGAAAAATTTGCCACGTTAACCGGCATCTTAGAGATTTTAGGAGGACTTGGTATGCTGGTTGGTCTTAAGTTTAGTTTTATTCTCCTAATGTCTTCTGGCGGATTAGCTTTGTTGATGCTGTTGGGTTTTGGGGTAAGACTTAAAATAAAAGATGGCTTTTGGCTCAGTATGCCTTCTTTGTTTTTTATGTTATTAAATTTATATGTCTTCTTAATTACTATATAGCCCGGATTGGTTTGTACAATAAATGAAATATTTTTTTACAAATAAAAGGAGTAACAAAATGGAATGGATTAAAATAGCCGTTCAAATAATTATAGCGGTCTCAATTTTTAATGTTTGGATATTGCGCTTTGGAAAGCCAACTAGCTGGCGTGGCGGAACTGCGAAAAGTATGAAAGAAGAATTTGAAGCTTACGGCCTGCCTCTTTGGTTTATGAAGTTAATTGGTTTTATAAAAATAACTCTTGCTTCACTTTTAATCGTTGGAATATTTCTGCCTGTTTTAATAAAACCAGCAGCAATAGGTATGGGAGCTTTAATGTTGGGAGCCATTGTTATGCACATTAAGGTAAAAGATGTGCTTATTAAATCACTACCTGCTTTTACTTTTTTAGTGCTTTCTTTGATTTTAATATTTGCTTAAACAATAAAAAAGGATAGCAAAATGAAAAACTTAAATTCTATCGGACTCGATGTTAATAAATCAGCAGAATTAGCTGATAAATTAAACACGCTGCTTGCGAACTATTCAATATTTTATCAGAACACTCGCGGTTACCATTGGAACATTAAAGGCGAAAAATTCTTTGAGCTTCATCTGAAGTTCGAAGAGTTATACAATGATTTGTTTGTTAAAATTGATGAAGTTGCAGAAAGAATTTTAACGCTTGGACACTCACCCAAACATAGATACTCTGATTACAAAAAAGAATCTAAGATAGCTGAGAGTAATAAAGTCTCCGATGGTATTATGGCAATAAAAGAAATTTTAGAATCATTTAAAATTATTATAATGATTCAACGAGATCTTCTTAATCTTACTGCCGAAGCTGGTGATGAAGGAACCAATGCACTTATGAGTGATTATATCCGAGCACAAGAAAAATTGGTTTGGATGTATTCGGCATTTGTTAATAAAAAGTAATGACTAAACATGCAGAATAAATTTTTGAATAACCTGATTACAAAGATTGACCACCAAATTGCAAGATGGATGAGACGCTGGAGTACTCTCGCAATTAGAATCTCTTTTGGAATTATTTTTGTTTGGTTTGGGATCTTGAAACCTTTTGACCTTTCTTCAGCCGAAAGTTTACTAAAGGCTACCGTAGTCTGGCTGCCTTTTGGTGCACCTGAATTTTGGTTAATAATTATTGGCTGGTGGGAAGTTGCCATCGGAGTCACATTTCTATTTGCTCGAACTACTAAAATCGCTATTGCCTTGCTTTTCCTTCAAATGTTTGGGACTTTCATGCCCTTGATTTTATTGCCTGAGGTAACATTTCAGAATGGGAATATTTTGACACCTTCTCTGGAGGGACAATACATCATTAAGAATGTAATGATTATTTCGGCAGCTTTAGTCTTAGGGGGTAAATTTGATAGAGTAAAAGAATAAAAATAGTTTATGGAGCAAAATCTTAATTCCGTTAAGACTATATCAATTAGTCTGATATTTCCTCATCAGCTTTTTGAATTACACCCCTCATTAGCTAAAGATAGACTTGTTTACTTAGTCGAAGAAAACCTTTTCTTCACACAATACAAATTTCACAAACAGAAATTGGTCATTCATCGCTCCTCAATGAAATTCTATCAAGACTATCTTGAAAGAAAAAAACTCAAAGTGATTTATATTGAAGCTAAAAATGAATTATCCGACACCAGGAAACTTATCCCGCATTTAAAGCAAAAAGGAATTGAAGAAATTCACTTTGCAGATGTTGCCGATAATTGGCTTGAAAAAAGAATTAAACAAACTGCCGAAAAAACCGGAATAATCATTCATGAATATCCATCCCCTTGTTTCCTGAACTCAAGGGAAGAGCTGAAAGAATACTTTAGCGGAAAGAAAAAGTATTCGCAAACAGATTTTTACATAAAACAAAGAAAGAAGCTGGGAATATTAATCGATGAAAATGGTTCGCCAGTTGGCGGTAAATGGACTTACGATGCCGAAAACAGATTGAAATATCATGCTGCAAAGAAACCTCCCAAAGTAAATTATACTTCTGAAAATAAATATTACAAAGAAGCCGTTACTTATGTGAATAAGCATTTCCCTAATAATTATGGAGAAATAGATAAACACGTTATTTATCCCAATACTTTTGATGAAAGTAAAAAATGGTTTAAAGAATTCTTAGTAAAAAGATTTTTAGAATTCGGCGACTATGAGGATGCAATTGTAGCCGGAGAAAATATTCTCAATCATAGCGTTTTAACACCAATGTTGAATATTGGATTAGTAACTCCCAAATACATAGTTGAAGAAACTCTTAATTTTTCTGTGAAGCACAAAATCCCATTGAATTCTGTTGAGGGATTTATTAGGCAGATAATCGGCTGGCGTGAGTTCATTCGAGGAGTTTATGATGCTTCGGGTTCGATTCAGCGCACAAAAAACTATTGGGGATTCAAAAGAAAAATACCGGAAAATTTCTGGAATGGAACTACCGGATTGAACCACTTGATATCACAATTAAAAAAGTTCTACAAACAGGTTATTGTCATCACATAGAAAGATTAATGGTACTGGGAAATTATATGGTTCTCTGCGAGTTTGATCCAGATGAAGTTTACAGATGGTTTATGGAATTATTTATTGATTCTTATGATTGGGTGATGGTGCCGAATGTTTATGGAATGAGTCAGTTTGCAGATGGCGGCTTAATGTCAACTAAACCTTATATCAGCGGCAGCTATTATTTAATGAAGATGAGTGATTACAAAAAAGGGGATTGGCAGCTAATCTGGGATGGACTCTTCTGGCGGTTTATGGATAAGCAGAGAAAATTTTTCCTTTCAAATCCGAGATTGGGATTGCTGATAAAAACTTTTGATAAAATGTCTGATGAAAGAAAAAGAGCTTTGCTATCCGCTGCTGAGAATTACTTAAAAACAGTTTAATATTTATTGATTCTTACTCTTAAATCTGTTTACTTCTCTTGAACGCATTAAAAGATGTTTTGTTTTTCTTCCGCTAACTCGCTCACGCCACATTTTAAAGTTTGATGACTTCATTTCTCTTCTCATAATTTCCCGCACAGCATTTTCTTTCAAACCAAACTGAAGTTCAATAGCTTCAAAAGGAGTCCTGTCTTCCCATGCCATTTCAATTATTCGAGAGATCTCTTCGATAGAAAAACTTTTCATTTCATAGTTCCTTTGGATTAGTATTAGGTTTTGCATAAGACAATCTTGCAATTCTTTTTGTCTCGTGATAGCTGTCTAACCCGCTAATGACAATTGTTTCGGCTTTTTCAATATCAACATAACCCGTTTTTGCAATTACTTCCTCGGGAACAACTAATTCAACAATTTCTCCAACAATAAAGATTGTACCGTTAGATTTTATCTCATTCTCCTCTATAAACTTAAGTCCGATTTTTATTTTTGATTCTTTTACATAAGGCGCTTGCACTATTTCAGTAAATGCTGGTGTTAGGCCACAAGCGTCAAACTCGGAAACATCTTTATCATATCTGGCAGACGTTTGGTGCGCTTGCTTAAATATATCTTTATGAATTTGATTAATTGTGAAAAAGCCTGTTTCTTTTATGTTGTGGTAAGTGTGCCTCTCTACTGAAACCGGACGCATTAATATACCCATTAAAGGTGGATTTGCGCCCACGTGAATTACAGAGCTAAATATTGCCAGATTGGTTTTTCCTTCGGCCGAAATTGTTCCAATCAGGTTTGCGCTTTTAAAGCCGGATAGCGAATTAATAAAATTCGTACGATATGGCTTTTCAAATTCTAAAATATTTTCTTTAGTTATAATCATATGAAATAAATTATTGGTTAGATTAATTAAAGCTCAAAAGTCATTCTCACGAAAGTGGGAATCTATTACTTATATTGGTTATGGATTCTGGATCAAGTCAGGAATGGCACATTCCCTTCGTGACCGAAAAGCTAAATACTTTTGACTGATGAAATTCCGCCATCAACTTTTATTATTTGTCCTGTAATAAATCCCGATTTTTCTGATAACAAAAACTCAACTGTTTGTGCAATTTCTTCTGCGCTGCCTATTCGTTTTAACGGATGACGATCTTCAGAGGCTTTAAGTTTTGCCTCATTGTTTAAGAGTTTTTCCGCAAGAGGTGTATTTGTTATTGACGGCGCAATACAATTTACTCTTATGTTTGGTGAAAACTCAGCAGCAAGTGAACGAGTTAATCCTTCAACAGCGCCTTTTGATGCTGCAACCGATGAATGATAAGTCATTCCTGTTTGCACAGCAACTGTACTGAATAGAACAATACTTCCTTTTCCAGAGGATTTTATATTGTTATAATATTTATTAACCACTTTAACTGCGCCAAGTAAATTTATTTCAAAGTCATTTTGAAAATCTTCTATCTTTAAACTCTTTAGAGGTTTTAAATTTATTGTGCCGGGACAATAAACTATTCCATCTATCGAGTCGTTGATTTGCGGAAGTTCGCCGGCTGATTTTATAACATCAGCGGAATGAAATTCCACATTATTAAGCCCCTCTAAATTTCTATTTGTTCTGCTTAAAACAATAACACGATTATTTTGACTTAATAGTTTTGTTGTTTCTAATCCTATGCCTGATGTACCACCGACGACAAGAAATGTTTTCATATTTTCTCCAATTGTCATTCCTGTGAAGGCAGGAATCTGATTATTATTTTGAGTTATAATTTTAAATTAATCCCAACCCCAATATTACCTGCAAGAAAGCTTTCCAAATGGGGATAAAAATTTATATCTGAATTACACTGATGAATAAAATAAAGTGCTATATCAAAAGCCAAAAGAAAACCACCCTGCAGCAACAAGCTATTTCCGTATCCTCTCAACCTGTCCGAACTTAAAGAATTATTCGCTCGCTCTTTTAAATAAAATCCGGTAGCAATGTATGCAAGATCAAGTCCTGCGTTAAGCAAAAGAAAGTTTTGCAGTGAGTTAAAATCTTTAATTATTTCAACATTTGTCATTGATAAAGGGTCAGAATTAACAGCATTAAAATATCCAAAAGCGGCGATACCAAGATTAACAACATTCCAGGCTGCATTAAACTGATGAAAATATTTTGCTTCACCATTTACTTTTAGACTACCGTAAGTTCCAATTAAGATATTACCTGCAGCCCAGGCGCCAAGAGCAAGCATAGCCGTTTGATTAATATTATTTCTTTCTTCCTGAAAACTTTGTATTTGTCCGCCGAGATCTTTTTGAGATATAACTGGTTCAGTATAAAGAAAGAGAAGTACCATAAGTGGAAAAATTGTCTTATAAATCATTTTTTAAGTCTCATACTTGTTATAATTATTAATAACAACGTTTTGCTTCTAAAAGTTTCTTATGATTTAACCTGCACCCCTTTGCGGTTACAAAAACGAAGCTAGTTTACGGGATGCATGATTTGTAAGAGAATTGTCGTGTGTCGATATAAAGGAATTATGAAATTTGCTCGAGGGAAGTTGGTATTATTGGAATTATATTCTTCCCTTCAGCTATAATCAGCTTTTCGCTTGCCAATGTGCCGGCACTTTATGAGATAGCCTTTTTTTATGTGCATGATTTTGTAAGCTCATTTTATAAAGAATTAGCGCTCAACTTAACTCTAATCTAATTTTTAGAAAGCCAAGCATCGATTAAAAATACTTGATGATGAATGAAAATTTGGACCGATTGAAGATTTGACTTTGCATAGCTCACATACTCATTAATATTCAGTAAAAACCGAATTGATTAATTCGATTAAGGCTAACTTTTTAAATGGTTTTGAAATGTAGTGAGTAAAGCCTTGTGATAAGAATTTTACTTTATCATCTTGTGATGCATAAGCTGTAATTGCGATAATTGGTATCCTTTCGTAATTAGTAAGACTCCTTATTTCTTGAGTTAAAACAACTCCATTTTTACTTCCTTTCAAATTAATATCCATTAGGATTGCATCGTACATTTTAGATTTTACTTTTTCCATTGCTTCTGAAGCATTACTTACTGCTTCAATTTCAGATGTCTTAAATAAAAAACGTTTTACAACCTCTCTAGATAATTCATCATCTTCTACATAAAGAATCCTTTTATTGATTGCGGTTGGATTTACCAATTCAGTATTTTGAATGCCTACCTCAACACTTCCGCTAATTATTTTAATTGGCAATCTAATTGTAAAGAGAGAACCCTTTCCTTCTTCACTTACAACATTTATTATTCCGCCTAATAAATCCGAACTCTTCTTCACAATTGATAGTCCAAGCCCAGTTCCTTCAATATTTCTACTCAAACCTTCGCTTGCTTGTCTAAACGGTTCCCAAATAACATCTAATTTTTCTTTTGGAATACCTACGCCGGTATCCGCGACTTTAATTACAAGAAAGTCTGAGTCGTTATTCTTTTCAACTTCCGCAATGATTTTTACTCCCCCCTTGTCTGTACATTTAATAGCATTGCTAACAAGGTTTTGCAAAATATCTTTAATTATGAAATCATCTGATTCGATTATCAGCTCATTGAAGTTAATCTCATTTTCAAATGCTATATTTTTAAGTAGCGCTCCACCTCTAAAAGATTCGAATAAATCTAAAACTAATTCTTTCACGTTAACTTTTCTCTTCAGTACTTCAACTGAATCCGATTCCAATTTTGCGAGACCAAGTATTTTTGATAGAGTATCCTGCATTCGTGCGGAGGATTTCAATATTCCTTCTGCCATCTGTTTTTCTTCCGAGTCCTTGAGTGATTCAGCTAATAATTCCGCAAATCCTGTAATGCCAACAAAAGGAGTTCTAAGTTCATGACTCATATTTGCAAAGAAATTCGATTTCACTCTATTCATTTCTTCTGCCTTTTCTTTAGCAATAACAAGGTCTTCTATCATTCTTTGCTTTTCTATTTCCATATTCTTTCGTTCTGTAATATTCCGAACTACGTAAACCATTCCCGCCGGATTATTATTCGCATCATATATTACATCCCCGTTTATTTCTGCATCTAATATAGTCCCATCCTCAAATTTAAGTTTATACTCTTTTATACCTAATGGACGTTCGAACATAAGTTTTGTGTTCTTAACGGCTCTCGGTAAATCTTCCTCGCTGATAAAAGTGAGTATATTTTTCCCTAGCAATGTTTCTTTAGGGACAAAGCTAAGAGTTGGAAATGCAGACTCATTAATAAAGGTTATGTTTCCACTTATATCGGTACGAATAATTAAATCGGGTACAGTAGTAAGCAATTTTCTGTAAAGTTCTTCACTTGCCTTTAGTGCTTCTTCTGCTTTTTTCCTTTCGGTGATGTCGTTGGATAGGATTAACTCAGCTTTTCTTCCTTCGAAATCTATAACATAAGATGTAATTTCAACAAAAATTATGCTGCCATCTTTTTTGAAATGTCTCCAGATTCCGGCATCGTTTATCCCGGATGATATTGAACTTACATTGCCAAGAAGTTTTGAAATATCGTCTTTCGGACGGATATCCTTAATCGTCATACTTAAAAATTCTTTTTTTGAGTAGCCGTATTTCAGAACGGCGGCATCGTTTACAGCAAGAAAAGCAAGTGTTTCTAAATCATAAACCCACATTGGTTGGGGGTTACTTTCAAACAAAAGACGATATTTCTTTTCACTTTCTTTTATTAGTTCTTCATTTTTTTTGCGCTCCGCTATATCTCTGAAAATACCCATCATACATTTTCTACCTTGATAAAGTACTTTTGAGGCAAGTACTTCCACGGGTATTTCAGAGCCGTTGGAGTTAAGAACAATAGACTCGATAGGATTTGCTAAGTCCATTTCGTCAATTTCAGCTTTGTGTTTCTGGAATGAAGATTCGCCATAGGCTTTGATTTCCTTAGGATGCAATTCACTTTGATGTTTGCCAATGATTTTTTCAAGAGGAGAGTTTAATAGTTTAACGGCTGCTTGGTTAGCATTTACAATTATTCCGCTTTCGGCATCGGCTATAAAGATTGGATCTGCAGCATTATCAAATAAACTTCTAAATTGCGATTCGCTCTCACGCAGTGCTTCTTCTGCTATCTTGCGCTTGGTAATAATTTCAATATAAATTATTAATCCACCAATCGACTTATCTGCTTTGTACCAAGGCATACAAGTCCAATCACCCCAATCTTTAGAACCATCTGGATGAATGAGCGTATCTTCATCGCCACTTATAGTTTCACCATTTAAAGAACGTTTATGTATATCATGTAAATATTGCGGTAAATAGGGGAAAACATCATAATGATTTCGCCCAATTATATTCCTATCGGTAAGATGCAAATCGTCAAAATACTGATCGCTTACGTAGATATAATTCATTTCTGCATCGAACACAGATACGGAGCTTTTTGTATTCTCAATGACAAATTTCATCAATTCGTTAAAATGTGCTTTTTCTTTTTCGGCGTTCACACGCTCTGTAATATCTCGAATGGATCCGATCAAAAAACTATTCTCGGAATCATCTGTGAAGCGGGTCTTACTTGTTACAATTGATTTGGTTGTATTGTTTATGGTTAACTCTTCTTCTCGTATATCCGGAATTCCAGTATCTAGAACAAGTCTATCTACTGCAAGAAAATGATTCATCTCTTCTAAAGGAATATCTTCGGCTAATGTTTTTCCAATCACATTTTTTTCATCAAGACCAACCATTTCATAGAATGCTTTATTTGCGAATGTAAAACGATGCTGATCATCTTTTACAAATATTGGGTCTCCAACCAAATTAAGGATTGTGCTTATTCTTTCTTTCTCTACTTGAATTTCAATTTCAAATCTTTTGCGCTCGGTAATGTCGCGAACATTAACCACAACCCCGTTAATATCCGGGTTATCTAGTTGGTTTGTGCCCAAAGCCTCTAGATGAACCCAGCCTCCACTCTTTCGCCGATGTCGGTATTGCACTCCCCCTTGTCCCGTCTCTATGATTTGGCGGAACGCTGTTAGAACCTGTTCTTTGTCATCGGGATGTATCATCTGATCTATCACCGGTATATCGTTCAACTCTTCGGGGCTGTAACCAAGTACACGCTCGGCGGTTGCAGATACGTATCGCTGAATGCCTTCTCTATCAAGAATAACAATTGTATCAAATGAGTTGTGTATAAGTCGCTCAAAACGCCGTTCACGGGCTTTAATTTCCTCTCGGGCTTTGTATTTTTCTGTAACATCAGAAAAAACTAAAACAACTCCTTGAATATTATTATCTTTATCAATAATAGGAGCGGCGCTATCAGAAATATTTCTTTCTGTTCCATCCTTTGAAATTAGGACCATATGATTTGATAGCTCAACTACTTCACCGGTTTTAATTACCTTTTCAACCGGATTGCTTAGTTTTTGCTTTGTAGTTGCATCAACTATATTAAAAACTTCATCTAGAAGTTTTCCTTTGGCTTGTTCAAAATTCCAACCGCATAATTTTTCGGCAACCGGATTCATTTTTGTTACTCGACCAATTTTATCGGTAGAGATAACACCGTCACCAATTGAGTTTAACGTAATTGAAAGATATTCTTCACTTTCCTTTATTATTTGTTCCCTCTGTAATCTCAGAGTAATATCATCGAAACGGACAACCAATTGATTGTCTGAAACACTATATGCAAAAACTTCGAATGCTCCAATAATTTTATTGTCTTTATAATTTATTTGATCTGTTTTCCATATAGTTTTATTTTTAATTACTTCTCGATATCTGGCAGGAACTTCAGTTTCGATTAAAGGAGGAAACGCTTCTTCAATAGTTAAACCATATATTGTTTTGTGGTCAAAGCCAAGAATTTTATCTGCCGCCGGATTAGCACCAATAAAAACAAGTTTGTCATCCTCTTGTAATTCATAAATATGCATTCCCACTGGTGAAGAGTTTATAATACTCTGGTACCGTCTTTCAGATTCAGTTAATTTTTCTTCGAATTCTTTTCTTACTAAAGCGTGTGCAACTTTTTCAGCAAAAGTGGATACAGTTTCTCTTTCTGGAAATTGCTGGTTATTGTTTCCTGCAAAAATTATTGTTCCTACTAATTTTTCATTATGAATAAGCCCGAGTGCACCAAACCAATCTACTCCAAAAAGCTTTTCAATCGGTTTACCAATAATATCCGGAATAGCTCCAAAAGTAAGTTCATGCAAGGAGGGGATTTTCTCATAGATCTTACTGGTTATTCGCTTATATTCTTTATCACTAACGTAGGTTCTCCTTTTGAGCAATTTGCCGCCAAGAAGTTTCATTGCTTTCGAATTTTCTTCATCAGAAAGAGTGGAGTATTGAAAAACCAGTTCAGAAGTAGCTTCATCATAAGTATTTATAAAAGCTGCTTTAAGACCTAATATTGATTTGATTTCTGAGGTTATAAAAGGGAATATTTCATTATATGGCAAATAATCTAATTTTATTGAAATATCAATTATTTGCCTAAATATTGTGATGTCTTGCGACGGGGATTGAGTTTCTTTATTAGATTTCTTTTTCTGATTCTGAAGCAACGATTTTAACTCAGAATTCTCTTTTTTCAGAGATTCTATCTCCCTAATGAGTTCGTCAGGTTTCCTTTTAGCCATAGTTCCCCTAAAGTAGATTTAAATTTTGCTTTATTATCGAAAAAAAAGTCTAATTCTTTATTGTTTGATTCCCTTGATGCAACCTATTAACTCTAACTAACAACTTAACACTTTTTTTCAATTATCTTGATCTCCAGGACGATAAAGATTTCTAATAATATTCTAGAAAAATCTTCTTCCGTAACATTTAAAAGTCTAATGCTAAGATTATTTTTGTTCAGATATAATTTTTCGAATTTTTGTCATTTCTTGTTTAAGACTTTTTCCAGTTTCACCAGATGACTTTTGTTTTTGGGCGAATGATTGTTGAGAAATCAAATCATATTTGAGTTGCATCTTGGAATAATGGTACAATGACATAACAAACTAATCGCCCTCATCATTTTTTTATGAAGATTGGTTCGATAGAATCATTAGTGATTTAAGATGCTTTTTATAATCAATTTCTAATGTCGGGAATTGGTTTTATAATTGGTATATCTAAATTCCTTTATCAGCTACATCAAAATTATGGCATAATGGTGATTAAAGCAAAAACGCCATATGACCTAAAAAGACTGATAAACCAATTCCATTTGAGAAAAGTGATTGAAATAAGTTCTTAAATTTTTCGGGAAGATTTATCGAGAATCGAGTTATTCTCCGTATGAGTAAAAATAATAAACAACATTTCTTTGATTGATATTGATGACATGCTTCTTTAAGTTTTAATATCAAAAAAAGGATTTTTTATGAATTTCTCAAATGAGTTCTGGGATCCTACAGTAATCTGGTTTATAGTCGGTTTAGTTATTCTAGTTTTAGAACTTGCCGTTCCCGGTTTGATTTTATTCTTCTTCGGTGTTGGAGCATGGTTAGTCGCTTTACTGACACTTCTATTCGATATAAGCATCAACGCACAACTTCTCATCTTTTTTATAACTTCGGTAATACTTCTTTTCTCTTTACGGAAATGGGTACGACAACTTTTTACCGGTAAAATGGGCATATCAAAAAATGATGATGAGAGCAGTGGCGATATGGTTGGGGAAAGAGCAACTGTAGTTGAAGCTATTATACCTCCGTCAAAAGGACGAGTAGAAATTCATGGCACAAATTGGACAGCCGAGTCTGACATTGAAATACAAGCAGGTGAAATTGTTGAAATCATCGGGAAGAAAAACCTGACACTTAGGGTTAAAAAAATTAATTAGAAAAGGGAGTTTTTATGGAACCGATTACAATTATACTAATTGGTCTTATATTTTTTGTATTCATTCTGTTCGTAAATACTATTCGAATTGTCCCTCAAAGATCTGCATTTATTGTTGAGCGGCTTGGTAAATTCAACGCCACATTAGAAGCCGGTTTTCACATGCTTATTCCATTCACTGATAAAGTATCTTATAAACATACATTGAAAGAACAAGCGCTCGATGTTCCTTCCCAAATATGCATAACAAAGGATAATATCTCTGTAGAAGTGGATGGTATTCTTTATCTACAAGTGATGGACCCAATGAAAGCATCTTATGGAATTAATAATTATCAATTTGCTGCTGCACAGTTAGCCCAAACAACAATGCGAAGTGTTATAGGTAAACTTGATCTCGACCGAACTTTTGAAGAACGTGATACAATCAATACAGCAATTGTTGAGGCGGTTGATAAAGCTTCTGAACCATGGGGAGTAAAGGTTACCCGTTATGAAGTTAAAAATATCGTTCCTCCTCAAAGCATAAAAGATGCTATGGAAAAGCAGATGCGTGCTGAACGTGAAAAACGAGCATTGATTGCTGAATCCGAAGGAGATAAGCAGGCAAAAATTAATCGTGCTGAAGGTGATAAACAGGAAATGATTGCTAAGTCCGAAGGTGAAATGCAAAAACGTATCAACGAAGCCGAAGGACGCGGAAGAGAAATTGAAAGAGTTGCTGCGGCTACTGCGCTTGGTATTCGTGAAATTGCACAAGCAATAAATGAAGAGGGGGGAATGAATGCGGTTAATTTAAGAGTTGCTGAACAATATCTCGGTGCTTTCAGCAATCTCGCAAAAACTAATAATACTATAATTCTCCCAAACAATTTAACAGATGTTGCCGGAATGATTGCCACTGCAATGTCCGTAATGAAAACCGAAGGGAAGAAATAATTAATGAGTAGAATAATCAGGGGAGAGTTGATAACGTTATTTTTAATGAACTACTTATAAGCATAACAAAGCAAAATTATTTTTGTAATTCGATTATTAAGCTAAAAATCAACTCATTCAGTAAGCGATGAGGGGATTCCATTAAAAATTACTTCAGAATATTTAATGTTGAAGAATTTCTTTGGGTGTCACTAATTTGCTGCAATTCAATCATCTTTCACAATTCCCTTGAACCTTTTATCCATTTTACTAATTCTTTAAAATCCGAAGATAAATTGATTAGCATTTGAAAATTGTAGAAATTAATAATAGAGATTATAATTAATTCCTATTCACACTAAAGAAATTATTCTTATATGTACAATAAACTACTATGGAATCTTTCCCCAGTAATTTCGATATTATAAAAATAAATCCATCAATAATAATTCAGGTGATAAGATGACCGACATTCTAAACAAACGAATTCAACTTCTACTAATGATAACACTTCTTTTATTAATTAATGGTTGTAGTAAAAGGGAAAAAATTACGAGTCTCTCGCAACTTGATGGAAAAGAATTTGCTGTTCCAACAGGAACTGTTGCAGATAAACTTGTACTATCCAAATTCCCAAATGCAAAATTTAAATATTTTAACAGTGTACTTGATGCTTGTATGGCAGTGAATTCAGGCAAAGCTGATGCAGCAGCCTATGATGAACCAATATTAAAAAATATTGCAGGGAAGAATCCCGGTCTAACAGTCCTTGCTGAAATGATTACAGTTGACAACTACGGCTTTGCTGTTAATCTTGAAAATGTTGATCTGAAAAACAGTATCGACAATGTTGTAACTGAATTAAAATCGTCAGGAAAATATTCGGAGATTTTAGAGCGGTGGCTTCCTAAAACAGGAGCAACCGGTTTAATGCCTGCGATTCAATTGAATGGAAAAAACGGCACTCTGAAATTTGGAACTTCTGCTGTAACTGAACCTTTCGCTTTTATTGATGGTACTCAAAAAGTTACCGGATTAGATATCGAAATTGCAATTCTTATTGCGCAGAAACTCGATATGCAGTTGGAAGTAATTAATATGGATTTTGGTGCAATGATACCTGCTTTAATTTCAAAAAAAGTTGATATGATTGGTGCCTGTATTACAATAACTAATGAGCGTGCAAAGAGTGTTTTATTTTCATCCCCATATTATACCGGCGGTATTGCTGCATTAATAAAAGAATAACGGATACGGAAAATGAAAAATAATTTTATCTATATACTGATTTATATCTTTTCTTTTTTGTTTATAACCGGTTGCGGTGATTCAAAAACATCAATTAGTAAGTTGGAAGATGTTAAGAATGTCTCAGTCGGAGCAATGACCGGCACAACCGGGGAAAATCTTGCCATAACAAAATTTCCGGAAGCTCAAACAAAAAGTTTTGATGATATAATGGATGCTATTGCAGCATTGAAGTCAAATCAAATTGAAGCCGTAATAACTGCCTACCCAACAGCTTTAAATGTTACTAAACATAATCAAGACTTAACTATCCTCCCAGAAGCGGTTGACTTTGAGAATACTTGCATAGCATTAAGAAAGGGAAATGAAGATCTTCTTAGTACTCTTAATAATATTATTACCGAGCTCGAAAATGACGGCTCATTAGCTGATATGAAACGAAGATGGCTGAAGAAAGATTTATTGCCTTATGAGGAAGTAGACATTAAGTTACCCGAGAAAGGGAAACTATTAAAGATTGGAACTAGCGCTACTCGAGAACCATTCTGTTTTGTGGATGCGAACCAGAAAGTTACCGGTCATGATGGCGAATTTGCAAGAAGAGTTGCTGCAAAACTCAATAGACCGATGCAATTTGTTGATATGAAATTTTCCGCATTGATTCCTGCTCTTCAATCAGGCAAAGTTGATATTATAATTGCGGGAATGAGTTCAACGCCGGAACGAGCTAAATCAGTTGATTTTTCTAAAACCTATTTTCAGAACTCACAGGTCTTAATCGTTAAAAAGAGTGAAGATGCCAAAGTTGAAGAAAAAGTTGAGTCACCCTCACTCCAAAGTCATAATGATCTCAAAGATAAAAAAATAGGTGTATTATTAGGTTCTGTTCATGATACTTACGCTTTGAAAAATTATCCGAATGCAACAATACTGCAGTATAAAAGTCCTCCCGAATTAGTACTTGGTGTAAAATCAGGCAAGATTGATGCAGCAATTTACACTACGGAAACATTACTCGAAATTCTTCGCACTGATAACGAATTGCAAGCCATCGGTGATACTCTATTTACAATTCCGATTGGGATGGGGTTTAATAAAAAAGATACTTTGCTTCGCGAACAATTTAATCAGTTCCTAAAAAAGATAAAAGAAGAAGGTACTTTCGATGATATGAAAAATCGCTGGATAATAAAGGGTGAAACCGTTATGCCGGCGATTAAAAACTCAAAGAAAAACGGGACTCTTATCGTTGGTACTGTAAGTGATAAAGGCTTACCTTTTACTATTGTAAAAGATAATCGCATGATTGGATTTGATATAGAAATTTCTGAAAGATTTGCAGCCTATCTTGGTAAAGAATTAAAACTTGTTGATATGGAATTCGGAAGTCTAATTATCTCGGCGGTGACTAATAAAATTGAAATGATATCAAGCACGCTGATGATTACCGACGAGAGGAAGAAGCAGATTGATTTTTCAGATGAATATATGAGACTTGGTGCGACTGTTTTTGCACTCAAAAAAAATGTTATTCAGTCTGACCCCAAAATAATTACATCACTTGAAGATATTAATGGAAAAACGGTTGGCGTTTATGGCGGAACAGTTCATGATGCATTTGTTGAACAAAACTTCCCCGGTACTGAAATAAAAAGATTTAGCGCTTCGGCTGATATTATTTTATCGCTTAAATCCGAAAAAATTGATGTTGCATTTTTGGATTTAGTATCGGCAAAAGTCCTCCTTAAATCAAACCCCGAAATAAAAATTCTTACTGATGATGTTCTTGATCTTCCGGTTGGAATAGGATTCAATAAGAAAAATCCTGAATTACGAAATCGCTTTAATGCTTTTCTTAAAGAAATAAAAGCAGACGGCACCTTTGAACAAATCTATAAGCGATGGTTTATTGATGACCCTGAAGAAGCGATAATGCCAAAATTTAAATTTGATGAAAATGCTCCGTTAATAAGATTAGCAACATCTGTCGGCGATTTACCGAACTCGGCTATTGTTAATGGTGAGCACGTCGGATTTGATATTGAGATGCTTAAAACTTTTGCACAGCGATCGAGGTTAAATCTGAAAATTATTACGATGGAATTTCCTTCACTCATTGCAGCATTATCATCCGGAAAAGTAGATATGATTGCCGATGGTATAGCCATCACAGATGAGCGTAAAAAGCAAATTGATTTTTCTGATGGTTACAACATGTTCAAAACAGCGGTGCTAGTTCTCGATAAAAATCTTGACAAGGAAAATAGTATAAACAAAAATTCGTCTGATGGAGTCTCTTTCTTTGCAAACTCATTTCTATTTTCATTGAAGGAGAGTTTCTATAACAATATAATTTTAGAAAATCGGTATCTACTAATATTGGATGGTCTCCAAACAACAATCATAATTTCGATACTTGCAACATTGTTCGGTACACTGCTTGGAGGTCTGATCTGTTTTATGCGGATGTCAAAAAAGAAAATGTTGTTAGTGCCTGCAAAAATTTATATATCAATTTTACGCGGCACCCCTGTCCTCGTAATCTTGATGATAATCTTTTATGTTGTATTTGCATCAGTTGATATTGAGCCTGTAATTGTAGCGGTGATTGCTTTCGGACTTAATTTTGCAGCTTACGTTTCTGAAATGTATAGAACAGGAATAGAGGGGGTCGATAAAGGTCAAACGGAAGCCGGTATTGCAATGGGTTTTACAAAAGTAAAAACTTTCGTCTATATCATTCTTCCTCAAGCTATAAAAAGGATTTTGCCTGTTTACAAAGGAGAAGTTATTTCTCTTGTTAAGATGACTTCGATTGTAGGATACATTGCGGTTCAAGATTTAACCAAAGCGAGTGATATAATTCGAAGTCGCACGTTCGATGCTTTTTTCCCATTGATTATGGTTGCAGTACTCTATTTTATAATTTCATGGTTACTCATGGTTTCGCTTGGGTATGTTGAGCGATTAACCGGTCCCAATTACAAAGCGAAGAGGGGAGTGTAAGATGATTAGAGTAGAAAATCTGTCGAAAAAATTCGGTGAAATCTCTGTACTTAAAGAAATCAATATCGAGATAAAAAAAGGGGAAGTGATTTCGATTATCGGTCCATCGGGAACCGGCAAAAGTACATTCTTACGATGCCTCAATTTACTGGAAACCCCGAGTGGCGGTAAAATATTTATTGATGAAATTGATATTCTAAATAAGAATACAGACGTTCCGAAAATTCGTCAAAAGATGGGAATGGTATTTCAATCGTTTAATCTTTTCAACCATCTCACGGTGATTGAAAATTTAACAATCGGACAAATAAAATTACTCGGTCGTAAGAAAGAAGAAGCCGAGGAAAAAGCTATGGATTTACTCAAGTTAGTCGGTCTGTCTGAAAAAGCTGATAGTTTTGCAGATGAACTTTCAGGGGGACAAAAGCAGAGAATAGCCATAGCCCGCTGTCTATCAATGGATCCCGAGATTATTCTTTTTGATGAACCAACTTCTGCGCTTGATCCAACTATGGTTAGTGAAGTGCTGGCCGTTATTCGTCGACTTGCAAAAGAGGGGATGACATTGGCAATTGTCACCCATGAAATGGATTTCTCTCGTGATGTTTCTAACAGAGTTTTTTATATGGATGAGGGATTGATTTATGAACATGGTTCACCTCAACAAATATTTGAGAATCCTCAGCGTGAAAAAACGAAAGCATTCATAAACAGAATTAGAAGTTTCAATTGCAAAATTGATACTCCTGATTTTGATCTCTACGCAATGAATGCTGAAATCGAACGCTTCTGCGAAAAACATGTACTTCCCAAGAAAATGATAAATAATGTTTTGTTAATCTTAGAAGAGCTTATGGTTATTCATAACTCTCTATCCAAAACCATTGAAATCAATCTGACTTTATCCTATTCTGAAAAGCGCGATACTCTTGAACTTGTTTTCGAGAGCGGGGGCGTTGAAGGCAATATTTTAGATAAAATTGAGCAAGATGAATTAGGTTTAATGATTATAAGAAATCTGACAGAAAGTATTGAGTATTCAAGAACTAATGAGAAGAATAGATTAAAACTATTTTTAAAGAGAGGCTGATATTGCAATGTATAAATCGCTAATATTATTTCTGTTAACGAGTATGCTGTTCGTTTCCTGTTCTAAAAGAAGTGAAAGAATTACCAATTTAAATCAGCTCAAAGAGAAAAGAATTTGTGTATTAACAGGTTCTGCCGGTGATATTGCTGCAAGAAAATATTTTTCCAAAGCAAAATTTCTGGATATGATCACAGCCGCTGATGCAGCACTTACTGTTAAAACCGGCAAAGCAGATGCATTTATTCATAATAAAAGTGTATTACTTAATATAATTGATAAGGAACCCGGTTTAATCATTCTTGATGAATCTGTCTCGGAGGTAATGATTGCATGCGCGGTGAAAAAAGCAAATACTCTACTTTTGGCAGATATAAATCAATCTCTGAACAAATTGAAAGAGGAAGGGATTCTTTATGAAATGAAGCGGAAATGGATAAGTCCCAAATATCAAACAGTTCCAGCATTGCCGATACTTCAAAATAATTATCAAAACGGTACTCTTAAAATGGGGACATGTGCAAGGGCTGAACCATTATCTTTTCAATATAATAATATTCTTACAGGGTTCGATATAGAGCTTGCATTAAGAATTGGAGAAATTCTTGGTAAAAAAATTGAAATAATTGATATGACTTTTGAAAGTTTAATTCCGGCATTGCAATCGGGGAAAATTGATTTTGCACTCTCTAATTTTAATGTGACAGAAGAGCGCAAAAAGTTTGTAGATTTCTCTGAACCATATCTTTCAAATGATATATCGGCATTAGTTAGAAAAGAGTAAGCATTAAAATGAAATTCCATATCCTCATAATTACCCTCTGTTTACTTTTAATTTCATGTTCAGAAAAAAGAGAAAAAATTACAAATATATCTCAACTTACTGATAAAAGAATTTGTGTGTTAACAGGATCAGCCGGGGATATAGCAGCAAAATCAACTTTCCCTAATGCTAAGTTTTTTGATATGGTTGCTCTAGCGGATGCAGCTCTCGCAATAAAAACCGGCAAAGCAGATGCTTTTATTTATGATAAAAGTATTTTACTTCAAATTGTTGAGAAGAATAGTGATCTAATTATATTAAATGAAAGAGTTGCCCAACTTGAGGTTGCGGCTGCTCTAAATAAACAGAATTCTCAATTACTTTCTCAAATTAATAACGCATTGAGTAAACTTAAAGATAAAGGGATACTCGATGAACTTCGAAAAAAGTGGGTTGATTCACGTTATGTTACAACTCCCACTCTTCAAGCAAAAAATAACAACGGAACTAACGGAATCCTGAAGCTGGGAACGTATGCAGTATTGGAACCTTTTTCCTTTTATTCAAATGGCAAATTTACCGGACTTGATATCGAACTTGGTTTTTTAATAGGTGAATTACTTGGCAAAAAGATTGAAATTTATGATATGAACTTTGAAGGATTAATTCCTGCACTCCACTCCGGGAAAATAGATTTTGCTCTTGCAAACTTTAATGTTACTGAAGAACGTAAAAAGTTAATCTCATTTTCAACCCCATATATTGGAAATGATATTTCCGTTCTTGTAAAGAAATAATTCGAAATAATTTGTACCCGGTTCGGAATCAATAAATTAATTTATCCCTTGTTTTCTTTTATGAACAGATTTATTTTAGACTCTAAAATATTTTCGATTTATGGAACAATACAATACTCAGTTCAAAGAAGCAGAACATTTTGCGGAACTAATCTGTGAGCTAACTCGCACATGTAATATCAGCGAAGAATATTTCGCTTCAAGTTTTAATATTTCGCCTGCTGAATTCAGACTACTCAAAACTTTCTTTTTTTCTGAAACTATTTCAGTCAAAGAACTTTGTGAAAAACTTAATCTTTCACCGGGAAGAATAACGCAAATTGTTGTTGGTTTGGAAGCTAAAAAGTTTGTAAAAAGGAAAGCCGCTCTATCTGACAAAAGAAATATTATCGTTACTCTTACACCGAAGAGCAAACCTTTTCTAACAAATCTTTATGAGAATCATATCAAAATTCATCAGAATCTTTTAATGCAATTGGATAAAGATAAACGCGAGTCTTTGGCTCATTTATTGGAAATATTAATTAAGGATTTTAAAACAAGGATGACTAAATAATACTTTAGATACTAAACAAACAGTAAATTTAATTCAAGTAAATATATATGAAAAAAATAGTAACCGTTCTTTTGCTCATTGGATTTGTGATAACTTTGGCAATCATTTTTTTGAAGCCTGTAGAAATAGAACAATCCAATGTTAATCTGTTAAAAGCAAAATATACAAAAGAGAAGCAATCATCTGTAGATCATTCAAAGTTTGCTGTTTTACAAAAACAATTCGATAAACCACAACAAGTTACAGAAGCATGTATCGGCTGCCACACAGAACGCCATAAAGAAGTAATGGCTTCTAATCATTGGAATTGGGAGCGAGAAGAATATGTTGAAGGGCGTGGAATAGTTTACATCGGAAAGAAAAACGCAATTAACAATTTTTGTATCGGAGTTGATGGTAATGAACAAAGTTGTGCTAAATGTCATGTCGGGTTCGGAATGACAGATCAACTTACTGCTTTCACTGATCCTACAAATATTGATTGTCTGGTTTGTCATGATCAAACGGAGACTTATACGAAAGCCTCTGAAAAAGGGGGAGCTCCTGATCTTACACTTGATTTTAATAAAATAGCCCAAAATGTCGGAACACCGAAGCGTTCAAATTGCGGGGTATGTCATTTCTTTGGTGGTGGTGGTAATAATGTTAAACATGGGGATCTTGAAAAATCTATGTTCGATCCATTAAAGGAAGTTGATGTTCATATGGGGATTGATGGCGTAAATATGAATTGTGTCAGTTGCCATACTAGTGAAAATCACATGATGCTTGGTCGGGTATATTCGTTGTCTTCAATGAATAGAAATCGATCTACATGCGAACAATGTCACGGTAATAATCCTCATGAAGATGGGATTCTGAATGAACATACCATCAAAGTAGCATGTCAATCGTGCCACATCCCGATTTATGCAAAAGTAAATGCGACAAAAACTCATTGGGATTGGTCAACAGCCGGTAAATTGAAAAATGGTGAACCGTACGAAGAAGATGATGCTGATGGAAATCATACATATCTTTCTATTAAAGGAACTTTCGAATGGGGAAAAAATCTTAAACCCGAATATATTTGGTTTAATGGAACGGCAGATCATTATTTACTTGGGGATATTGTGAGTGATACCACAAAACCATTAAAGATAAATAATCTCAAAGGATCATATAACGACAAAGATTCTAAAATTATTCCTGTAAAAATTCATAGAGCTATACAACCTTATGATCCAATCAACAAAATGCTGATACAGCCAAAGTTGTTTTCTGATAAATATGGTGAGGGAGCGCTTTGGAAAGATTTTGATTGGACAAGGGCTTCGGAAATTGGGATGGAAGATGTTAATCTTCCATTTAGTGGTCAATATACTTTTATAAATACTGAAATGACTTGGCCTATTAATCATATGGTTTCCACAAAAGAGAAAACAGTCGATTGCATTGAGTGTCACACACGTAACGAGAGCAGATTAGCAGGTTTGCATGACTTTTATATGCCCGGCAGAGATTATTCCCCACTTGTTGAAACCACCGGGAAATTAATTATTCTGCTTACTTTACTTGGCGTAATGTTACATTTTGTTGTCAGAGTTTACTCTTCACGTAAATTGAAAGGGAGAGGTTGATCATGAAGAAGCAAGTTTATATATATCGTTCCTTCGAGAGATTCTGGCATTGGACACAATCTTTTTTAATCTTTTTTCTTGCAGCCACAGGATTTGAAATTCATGGCTCATTCCAATTTTTCGGATATCATAACGCCGTTAAGTATCATAACATTGCCGCTTATGCTTTCATTATTTTAATAGCATTTGCAATATTCTGGCATTTTTCAACAGGGGAGTGGAGACAGTATCTTCCAACTCTTTCAAATATACGTGCGCAGATAAATTTTTATCTTATCGGGATATTCAAAAATTCACCTCATCCGACAAAGAAAACGGTTTTGAGTAAACTCAATCCACTCCAAAGGTTAGTTTATCTTGGACTGAAGGTGCTTGTTATTCCTGTTATGGTAATATCAGGATTGCTTTATATGTTCTATCGTTATCCACAGAAAGAGACGATACAAGCATTGAATATTGAATCGCTAGAACTAATTGCATTAGCTCATACGCTCGGAGCTTTCTTTCTTATAGCTTTTATCATCGCGCACTTGTATTTAATCACTACCGGTGAAACAGTCACTTCAAATATTAAAGCAATGATAACCGGTTATGAAGAACTGGAGTCTCATGGTGAAGAGAAGAATAAAGAATTGAACGAAGAAAAATCAGAAAAAGAAATTTAGAATAGAAGGTTTGCAATGGAAAAAACAAAATATATGAACCCTTATATAGCCGGTGTGTTACTCGGGATACTTTTATTAGTAACAATATTTATTACGGGCCGTGGACTAGGAGCAAGTGGAGCAGTTAAAAGCGGGGTTGTAGCAACGGTTAGTAGTATCGCGCCACAACATTCGGCAAACTCAAAGTATTATAGTGATTATCTTAGCGAACATGAGAATAGTCCTTTGAAAAATTGGCTTGTGTTTGAAGTTATAGGAGTTATCATCGGTGCATTTATTTCAGGATTAGTTTCCAACCGACTCAACTTCACTTTAGAGAAATCAAAAAATGTTACATCACGAGTACGAATGATTACAGCCCTTTTAGGAGGTGCCTTATTCGGACTTGGAGCACAACTCGGAAGAGGCTGTACTAGTGGTTCGGCTCTTAGTGGAATGGCTGTGCTATCTTTCGGTGGTATTATTACGATGATGGCAATTTTCGGCGGAGCTTATGCTTTTGCTTATTTTTTTAGAAAACTGTGGATTTAAAAAGGAATTTAATTATGGGACCATTAGTACCCGATGTAATATCAAATGAATTAAATTTTGTTGTAGCTATTTTTATTGGAATAGCTTTCGGTTATATACTTGAACAAGCCGGATTTTCAACATCAAAAAAACTTGTCGGACTTTTTTACGGTTATGATTTTACAGTTCTTCGAGTTTTCTTCACAGCAGGGATTACTGCAATGATAGGCGTTATCGCATTCGCACATTATGGTATTCTTGACATAAATCTGATTTATATTAATCCTACTTTTCTATATTCAGCTTTAATAGGTGGATTAATAATGGGGCTGGGATTTGTCATCGGTGGATTTTGTCCGGGAACAAGCGTTTGTGCGGCAGCCATAGGTAAGATTGATGCGATGATATTTGTTGCAGGTTCATTTATCGGTGTTTGGATTTTTGCAGAAGCCTATCCTTTGTTTGAGGGACTTTATCTCGCTGAAAATTGGGGAAATGTAACAATATTTGAAATAGTTGGTACCTCTCAGTCAGTATTTGCAGTACTAATGACAGCTATGGCGGTTGGTGCGTTCATCTTTACAAGATGGGTAGAAGCTAAAGTGACGGGAAAACCTTCCGAAGATGTAACTATTGCGAAATATTTTTATCGATTTGTTACTGTAATGATGTTATTAGGTTTAACTGCTTTCATGCTTCCGGTAAAAAAAGATGTTGTGATGCAAAAACTTGACGATGAGCTATTAATGAGCCAATCAAAATTTAGAATGATAACCTCA
>JAGUXE010000313.1 GCA_020061995.1 Ignavibacteriales bacterium
GAAACAATTATTATCGCTATTATTTTTTATTTTATCATGTTTTGAACACCTTTATTAACATATTTTATTCTTTATAATTTCGGTTACCTTTTATTTTGGCATAACACGCTTTTATAATTACTCAAATGTTAGTTGGTAATTTATTTATGTGGAGATTCAATTTAAATTTTTAACATCTTCGCATTTATCGCAACAATAACAGTACTTGCAGACATTAGCACGGCACCTAATGCCGGACTCAAAACTATTCCTGCTGAATATAAAACTCCGGCAGCAAGAGGAATTGCAATAACATTATAACCTGTTGCCCAAATTAAATTCTGGATCATTTTATTATAAGTTGCTCGTGAAAATTTTATTAATGAAACAACGTCTTTTGGATTATTCTTTACAAGTATTATATCAGCAGATTCTACAGCAACATCAGTTCCTGCGCCTATGGCAATACCAACATCAGCTTGTGCGAGTGCGGGTGCATCGTTCACACCGTCGCCTGTCATTGCTACAACCATTCCGCGGTTTTGAACTTCTTTTACTTTTTCTGCTTTTTTATCCGGGAGAACTTCAGCAAAATATTCATCGAGTCCGAGTTCATCGGCAACCCATTTAGCAACCTTTTTGTTATCTCCGGTAAGCATCATCGGCTTAATTCCCAACTCTTTAAGCTGCTTAATTGCTTCTTTCGATTCTTCTCTGATGATATCTGCTAAAGCGATTGCTCCGGTTAATTTATTATCAATCAAAAGAAATACAACTGTTTTACCTTGATTGGATAATTGTCCAATCTTTTCTTTATGTTGAATCTCAATTTTATTTTCGTCAAGATAACCGGGACTAACAACCTTAATATCTTTTTCGTGTACTTTACCTTCGGCGCCTTTTCCTGGAATTGAATTAAAATCTTTTAACTCATATTTATCTTCATTTGTCCCTTCGGGAGAAGATCTTACTATTCCTTGTGCAATGGGATGCTCAGATTCGGATTCGAGAGTTGCCGCATATTTTAAAATTTCTTTTTCATCATATTCGTTATTGAAAGATATAGTTTCCGTTACACCGAATTCACCTTTAGTTAACGTTCCTGTCTTATCAAAAATAATTGCTTTGATATTTCTTGCCTGTTCGAATGCATTTCTATTTCTTATTAGCAAACCACTTTTTGCAGAAAGTGCCGTTGAAACAGCAACTACAAGAGGGACTGCCAAACCGAGAGCATGCGGACACGCAATTACCATTACAGTTACAGTTCTGGCTAGTGCAAAGTTGAAACTTTGTCCGGTGAATACTAGCCAGACAAACATTGTTAATGCACCTGCTGTAATGGCAACAATAGTTAACCAGAATGCTGCTCTGTTAGCAAGGTTTTGAGTTTTAGATTTACTTTCATGTGCTTCCTTAACTAACTTTACAATCTGTGAAAGAAAAGTTTCATCTCCGGTCTTTTCAACTTCAATTTTGATTGAGCCTTCAGCGTTAATTGATCCGCCAATTACATCATCTCCCTCACCTTTTGAAACAGGTTTTGATTCACCGGTAAGCATCGCTTCATTTATGGATGTTTTACCCTCATAGATTTTCCCGTCAGTTGGAATTTTTTCTCCGGGTTTGATTAATAATTTATCTTTATGTTTAAGCTCAGAAACAGCAACATCAACTACATTTCCAGCATCATCAATTTTGTGTGCTTCATCCGGCATAAGTTTGGCAAGTTCTTCAAGCGCTTTTGAAGCACCCATTACTGATTTCATTTCAATCCAGTGACCAAGGAGCATAATATCAATCAGCGTTGCAAGTTCCCAGAAAAAGTCTTCGCCTTTAACACCAAATACAACTGCACTGCTGTAGAAATAAGCAACCGAAATTGCGAGTGCGATTAAAGTCATCATTCCAGGCTGCTTCTTTTTCAATTCATCAACAAAACCTTTTAAGAAAGGATAACCACCGTAGAAAAAGACGAAAGATGAAAGAGCAAACAAAACATAGATATCACCATTGAACCGAAAAGCTTCTATAATTCCGAGAAAATGCTGAATCATAGGTGAAAGAATAAGAATGGTGATTGTAATTACAATTGAAATCCAGAACCTTTTCTTGAATCCTTCAATCGTATGTCCCTCATGTTCAGAATGGCTATGTTTAGCGTGATCATTCTTTTTATGATTTCCCGCAAAGCGGGATTTCTCATCTTTCAACATCTTTTCATGAGAGCCTTGATCATTATGTTTTGAATGATTATGCTCTGAGTGTTTATGATGCTCGTTATTCATTACTTGTTTCCTTTCAAATTATCTTCCTATTTTTCTCTGCTAAAATTCTGATAGAAATATATTCTAATGTTTATAGCTATTCTTTTTGTTATGGTTTTCGATAAACATTCTTGCTTCCTCAAGAGGCACTTCTTTTAATGTCATTCCACTGTTAGGACATTTTCCCGATTCATCTTTTACAACATCTTTGCACATGCCATCTATAAATACTTTGTTGTCATTATTCACATCTCTTTTTTCAACATGCATCTTTTCTTCATTTCTATTGTTGTTGAATCATTGCCATGCTGTGCGAAAATTGTCCTGCTTGACAAGAAAATAAGTGTAGTAAAGATGAAAATATTTCTGAACGATTTTTACGAGTTCAAATTTTATCTCCTAATAATTATTGTTATTTATTTTACTTTGTAATCGTGCTTAAGAAGATTTTCTTTTGCTTCTTTAACTGTTACTTCCTTTAACTCCATTTTGCACAATGGGCACCTACCTGGTTCATCCGAAATTACATTCCAATCCATTGGATCTTGATAAACCATACCATCTCTATTTTCATCAATCATCATTAGATCAATCATTCCTTCACGGACAATTGTAGAATTCGATTGCCCCATTTCCATTTTCATTGGTTCATGATCTGGAGTTCTAGTATCCTGATTGCATGAAGTAAAAATTGATAAAACAATTATCCCGCTTGCAAGAAGCATAATCTGAAGAGTTTTGTTTAACCTAGTTTTCATAATTCGCACCTTTCATTTAATGATTTATGAGTCAACTCTAAAAAGTTAATAAACGGTTAAAACCGTTAATAAAATGGTTGATTATTTTCATAATCCAACAGATAAATCTGTTGGTTAACCTAAATCCTATCTTTTTAGAGTGGACTCATTTGTGTAACTATAAATTATTTTCTATTCATTTTATTTGGGCATATTCATTCCCTCCCTACTATCAGATGAAGATTTTTGCTGTTCAGATGGAGTCAACTCGTCTCCATGTTGATGCCCTGTTGACATACCCGTTTTTAACTGACTTTCAGAATCAATTAAAAATCCACCACTTGCTGCAACCTCATCACCCTCATTTAATCCGGAAAGCACCTGATACTTCTCTCCAAATTTCTGACCGATCTCAACCTTGTGTGCTTCAAACATTCCATCTGAAGTTTTTACCCAAACAACATTTCTATTACCTGAAAAAATAATTGCGTCTGCCGGTATTGTTAAACCTAAGCCAGCATCAGAGTAAAATATAGTTTCACCATACATTTGAGGTTTAAGTTTGCTGTTGAGACTGGGAAATTCGCTGCGAACTTTAACTGTTCTGGTTTGCGGATTTATAACAGGATAAATAAATGTAACTTTACCCGTAAACACTTCACCAGGATATGCCTTCAGTTTTAATTTAACTTTACTTCCAAGTTTAATTGCTGAAAGATCGGACTCGTTTATTTCTGCAATATTCCACAAAGTTGAAAGTTCAGCTAATTCATAAATAGCTGTACCTTCGTTAACATACATTCCTTCCTGAACTTTCTTTTCTATA